>URTC01000048.1 GCA_900550765.1 uncultured Clostridia bacterium
AGCCTCCGCCTTAGTAAACGAAGCAAACACACTGTCGTTTACGCTTACCGTATACGTAACACCCGAATTTTTCTCCAGCGTAAGTATAACGGCCTCTACCTTCTCCGTAGAAGCAGTAAAAGTATCTTCCCCCGTTCCCTCCATTTCCGCAGCGGTAAATGCAGAATAGTCCACATCAGTATGATTGAACACCATCCGCAGTTTTGTTTGTGCAGTAAGTCCTTCCAAATACATATAATAAATATCTCCCGTTTCATGAACGGCCATATTCATAAACTCTATCGTACGGCTTTCTCCCGCGGGATTCATTACCATTGCATTTTGAGTTATTGGTTCTCATTGGCTGTTTATTATGCTGAAAATTGCAGCATTCTGATTTTCTCCCTCATTATATACCGTAACGGAAAGCCGGGTATCGCCCTCTTCTGTAAAGGTTAAATTCTCTGCCTGCTTAAACCAAAAGTTTCCGCTGTCGGCCGTAAGCGCATCGTTAAAGGTCAGGGTAAGACCGTTTTGTACTTTGATGCTGTCGCTCACCTGCGCGTACAAGCGAACATCGCTTTCCGCCCGGAACTGATAAATCTTAGCTACTTTAGCTGAGCCCACAACAAGCCCCTCCGCATTTTCGCCCACCGCCTCTACCTTTACGAGCGTACCGGCCGCAACAACTTGTTCAAAGCTTGCAATATTGCTGATCTGCGGAGTTTTCATACCATGGAAAGTTACATTGTATACCGCGCCTTCTACAGCGGCTCCGCTTATGGTTACAGCTCTGGCGGCATCGAGCTTTAGAGTAAAGGTGTTTTCGCCCGTTCCCTGCATGGAGGCTGCCGTCAGCATGGAATAATCCACCTCTGTTCCACTGGCAAAAGATCCGAGCTTTGAGGTTGCCGTCAAATCTTTCAGATAAAGATATACAATATCCCCCGCACCAAGGGCAACATCTTCTGCCTCGATAGTAGCTATACCGCCGGCCGGAACGGTAACGCTTTCAACAAAACGCACCTCCTGCCAGGATGCAGATACTACACGGAACATAGCCGTTATATCCTTGGTATCATAATTTACAAAGGTAATGTTTGCTTTTTTTGCTCCCTCATTACCGTAGAACATAGTAATTCCCGCATCATCCAGCCAAAAATTGCCGTCGGACACCTCCAATTTTTGATTAAATTCCAGATAAACACCGTTTGCAACCGTTTCATCAGTTTTTATTGCCAGCGCTTTTACCGTAGTATCCTCCGCTGCCGTAAAGGTATAACGGGAAAGTCTTGTCACTGTCTTTTCTCCGGAGATAAAGCAATCAACATAATATCCGGCCTCCGGTGAAGCGATTACCTGTACCGTATCACCCGCGGGCACGGCAAACGTAAAGTCCTTCTGATTTCTGCAGGTACTGAAAAGGCTGTTGTTTAGGGAAACCGTGTATTGCACATGCTCCGCCGCCTCCAGCGAGATAGTGTAAAGTTCCGCATAAAGCACTTCCGCCGTAAAGGTGGAAGCTCCCGTTCCCTGCATAGAGGCTGCCGTCAGCGCGGTATAGTCCACCGCTGCATAATTGGCTTTAAAGGAAAGCTTCGTCGTTTGTGTAAGGCCGGTAAGATAGAAATAATAAACGTCATTTTCCTGAACATTCAAGTTCATCAGTTCAGCATTGGCACTTTCACCGGCGGGAACCGCTATCTTAACAGATCCGCGTGTTTGCTGCCAATCGGAAGATACCACCCGCAGCTGCACTTCCACGGTATTTTCCCCATAGTTGGTAAAAGTAAGGGACATGCGCTTATCGCCATCCTCCGTTTCAGTGAACACCATTTGCTTTCCGGTATCGTTCAGCCAGAAATTACCGCTGACAGAGCTTCCCAGATTATTGTTAAATATAAGCATCACACCGTTTTGCGCTGTAGCCGCATGGGCATGAGGTACCTTTCCCAGCAACACGCAGCCTATCAGTCCTATGGCTAACAAAACAGATACATATGTTTTGAATCGTTTCATATATATCTCTCCTTTCGTATGGTATCTTTATTATCGGTTTATATGAACTTTTTGTAAATAGTCATTTGTACGGTAATAATGAGGAAAAGTTACTTTTACACATATTGTATTTTTCCTATGCATGAAAAAATCAGTCGGCAAAATTTCAACCTTGGCCATTTTGCAAATGATGACGGAACAACAATCAAATGAAATAGATCGGAAATAACGGTGTTTTTTCTACCGATATTTTTAATGTAAAAAACCCGGCGCAGAGACTCTGCTGTTTTCTTATGCCGTTTTGCAGAAAGAAACAAACGCCTATTCCCTCTCTTGATACGTCCTTTTCCAGTATTTATCCGATCAGGTGAGCGGCCATAGAATTTTTCTTCTTATGGCTTTTATTCTTACGACAACACATTTCATCTTATAATATCCCAAAGCCATACGAAAAGGCCTTTTCTTTTTTAGCAAATATCCACCGGCGTAACCGGTGGCTTTACGGAAGACGCCAGAAAAGATCCGGTACTGGCCAAGCAAGGCTCTCCCCCCTTCGCACCTCCGCCCTCTCTTATATTTCTTCTTTTGTTTTCCGCTTTTTCTATTTTATTTTCTCGACCTACCACTATTCTCTTCTTCTTTTCCATGGAACGCTAAAGCTTTTTCCGACCCCCGGCACAGTCGAGGGCTTTCTACAAAAAAATCGGAGCAAGCGATACAAAACTTGCTCCGACGTTTCTAAGCC
The DNA here is from genome assembly GCA_900550765.1 of uncultured Clostridia bacterium. Taxonomy (GTDB): domain Bacteria; phylum Bacillota; class Clostridia; order Christensenellales; family QALW01; genus UMGS1322. The sequence continues at coordinate 2,723 of URTC01000048.1, forward strand.
GCATAAAAAAGATATTTTGGCATTTCGGCAGTGAGAGTTGAACTGTTTGGTAGTTGTTACGCTTCTGAATTCGCCGAATTCATAATTGCTTTTTCAGTCTATGTTCCATCCATTCTTCTTTCAAAATAGAATAACACAAAGTGTCTCCTCTATCTCTGGCATGTTTCCGAAGAGTGCCTTCATAAGTAAAATGACATTTTTCCAACACGCGTACAGATTCTTTATTAAATGACCGAACCCAGGCTGCAACTACTTCGGTATCTCGTTCAGAAAACATATACTCAAGCATCGCCATAAGTGCTTCCGTTGCATACCCGTTATTTCGACGGTTGGCTGCTACAGCATATTCTAATTCTTTGTATTGAGCATATCGGTTCATGTCTCCAAATACAACAAACCCGATCAAGCGCTGCTCGTCTTTATGGATAACGGCACGTATTTCCGGATTCTTTTTCCAACTGCAAATGACACTTCGGCTTTCTTCGATATTCCTGTACGAACTCACTCCGGAAAGTCACAATCTGGGGTCAAGACAGATTTTGTAAAGTTCTTCTGCATCATCCTCTTGCCAGCAACGAAGAAGCAATCGTTTCGTTTCAATTAATTCAGCCAAATTTCCCCTCTCCCATGAACCATCATTTCTAAAAATTATATTACATAAAATCCAAAAGCACAACATGAGAGTTTGACTCTACAATGTTGTGCTTTTTTGGTGAAGACGAGTGGACTTGAACCACCGACCCCTTGCATGTCAAGCAAGTGCTCTGACCAACTGAGCTACGCCTTCCTATAAAAATTCAATGGCATTTTGTAATCTTGGTGCGGGTGACAGGACTTGAACCTGCACGTAAAAAACACCAGATCCTAAGTCTGGCGCGTCTGCCAATTCCGCCACACCCGCATGTGATAGTATTATAGCATTGAGAAAAAAAATTTGCAACTGAAATTTCTCTTTTAAATTTTCATCAAAAACAAAGACTAAACAGGTTTATTCTGTTGTCAATTTTATAGGAGTGTGCTATACTGATTACACTAATAACAGGAGTGTTTCAATGAAAGCTTTTAGTTTAAAACTTACGTATCCCAAAATAATTTCATTAGGTTTTTGTTTGCTGATACTATTAGGCGCGTTTTTACTTTCTTTGCCGATTTCATCGCGAAGCGGACAATTTACTCCCTTTTTGACTTCCCTTTTTACCGCTACCTCCGCCACCTGTGTCACCGGCCTTGTAATGGTGGATACCTATACCCATTGGTCCGTATTTGGGCAAACGGTTATCATTGTGCTGATCCAAATCGGCGGCATTGGTTTTATGACGCTGATGACTGCAATTTCTTTAGTATTAAACCGGCAGATTACCTTAAAAGAGCGAACTTTGCTGAAAGACAGTTTTAATACGTCGGACATCAGCGGAATGGTTCGCCTGACCAAACATATCGTTGCCGGAACGGTAATTATTGAACTATTAGGCAGCATCTTGCTTGCTACCCGTTTTATTCCGCTTTTAGGCCTTTCCCAAGGACTGTATACGGCCGTGTTTATGTCTATTTCTGCTTTCTGCAATGCAGGCTTTGATATTTTAGGCGGATTCGGGCAATACTCTTCTTTGGTTTGTTTCTCTGACGATGCACTTATAATTCTTACTTTATCGATGCTGATCCTCATTGGCGGTATCGGCTTTATCGTATGGGATGATATTGTAAAAAACAAATGGCATCTCAAGCGGTACCGGCTTCACTCAAAAATTGTGCTGTTTTTTACCACGATATTGACAATAGGCGGCACTGTACTGTTTTTTATTTTTGAACGCGATGCTACCAATTACGGTCTGTCCTTGCATCATCAGCTGCTCAATTCTTTTTTCAGTTCCGTTACCCCCCGCACGGCAGGCTTTAACTCTGTGGATGTAGCTGCGCTTACCGGCGTTTCAAAAATGCTTACAATATTATATATGTTTATCGGTGGTTCTCCGGGCTCCACAGCCGGCGGTGTAAAAACGGTAACAATTGCTGTTATGCTGATTTGCTTAATTAGTAATTTACGCAATAAATCCGGATATAATGTATTCAGAAGAAGACTGCCGCTGAATGTGGTCATCAATGCGCTGTGCGTAATTGTGATTCATCTTACGCTTTCACTCTCCGGTACGCTGTTGATCTGTGCTGTTCAGCCGGAGCTCGCAGTAGGCGACGTGGTATTCGAATGCTTTTCCGCAATAGGTACCGTGGGGATGTCCACCGGTATTACCCGTGATCTAACGGTTCTTCCGCAGATCGTGCTGATTCTGCTAATGTTCAGCGGACGTATCGGCAGTTTATCATTCGCCATGATTTTTACCGAAAAAAAGCAAAAAGATGTCCTTCTCTTCCCTGAAGAAAAAGTAAATGTAGGATAATATTAAGAATAGGTGGTATTATGAAAAACTTTTTAGTAATCGGTATGGGCCGTTTTGGCCAGCACTTAAGCCAAAAACTTGCCGAACTGGGCAACGATGTTATGATCGTGGATAAAAGCGAAGAAGCTGTAAACCGTTTGATCGATGTTGTTACCTGTGCCCAGGTAGCAGACTGCAAAAACGAAGAAGTATTAAAAAGTCTTTCGGTCAACAGCTTTGATATGTGCATCGTATGTATCGGCAACGATTTTCAAAGCAGTTTGGAAATTACCAGTCTTTTAAAGGATCTGGGCGCAAAAGTAGTAATCAGTAAAGCCAGTACAAAAATTCAAGAAAAGTTCCTTCTGCGCAATGGAGCTGACGCCATAGTAGATCCGGAAAAGGATCTTGCGCATAAATTGGCGGTACAGTACAGTGCCAGAAACGTATTTGATTACTACCGTCTCTCTAACGATATTGCCATATATGAAACCTGTGTTCCTAAAGCTTGGATCAATAAAAGCCTAAAAGAGATTGATGTACGAAAAATACATGAAATTAACGTATTGGCCACCAAAAAAAACGGCCAGGTAAAAATCGCCGATGTTGATTATAAATTCGGTCCTGACGATCACATTTTAATTTTAGGCAATGCAAATAATATTGAAAAATTTACCCGCGGATCATAAAGTGATTACTTAATCACCTTAAAGTGCTAATAATTTTGAAAAATTTACCCGCTGAACATAAAGTGATTACATAATCTCCTAAAAGGGCAAAGAACGGATAGCAAATGAAACGAAAGCGATATGAATCGAACGGAAAACAGGAAAACATTTCCTGAGATGCAAGTATTTTTTATATTTGCGAGCAGTTGCATATAACGCGCGAAGAGTTTTTGCCGCGGAAAGGGAAAATCCCGAGCGTATCCGTAAAATGGTAAAGAAACTAAAAAGGCTTAACAGCATTCAGCAGCAAAGTATCGTCGCAATGGATCCAGGCTCCCTGCCGTTCCCCGAAGATAAGCGGTGATACAAAAATCGCAGTCTTTGTGCACTTCTGCAAAAAGGCTGCTTTTTTATACAAATTCTTCTTAAAAAATGCCTGTTTTATCTGCCTCTGCCGGACTAACAGGTAGTTGAAATTTTGCATATGATATAGCAGGTGCTTTTCCGGCACCTTAAGAGGGTTAAAGGAGAATTTATTATAATGACGGAAGTTGTAAGGCTTGAAGATATCAGTAAGTTCTACCATACAAAAAGCGGAGAAACGCAGGCCCTTAAAGATATCAATTTTACTGTTGCCGAAAATGAGTTTGTTTCAATCATAGGCCCGTCGGGATGCGGAAAATCTACTATTCTTTCCATCATTGCTGGCCTTGAAAAACCCTCAGGAGGAACCGTTTACATCAATGGTGAGGCAACTGAAAATAAAATACATGCCCATATCGGCTATATGCTGCAGCAGGATCATCTTTTTCCCTGGCTGACGGTTAAGCAGAATGCGCTGTTAGGGCTTGATATCCGCCATGAAAAAACAAAAGAAAAAGAGGCATACGTAGAGGCATTGCTGCGTCAATATGAACTGGAAAGCTTTTCAGATGCACTGCCGTCACAGCTCTCCGGAGGGATGCGGCAGCGTGCTGCCATCATAAGAACGCTGGCGGTAAATCCTACAGTATTGCTGCTGGATGAACCATTCTCCGCGCTGGATTACCAAACGCGCCTAACTGTTTCTGATGATATACACAGTATTATCAAAAGCCGAAAAAAGACGGCAATCCTTGTTACCCACGATATTTCCGAGGCCATCAGTATGAGTGATAGAATCATCGTCCTCTCCAAAAGGCCGGCAAGGGTTAAAAACATTTATAATATTGTACTTTCGGGAAAACAAAATCCGATCAGCCGCCGTAAAGCTCCCGAATTTTCGGCTTACTTTCAAAAATTATGGGAGGAGCTGAACGATGACGAATCATTATTCTCAGGAACATTATGAGTTTCTGAAACGCGAAAAACGAAAAAAAGCAACAAAAATCACATTGCAGATTGCAATTTTTGTTTTATTCTTTGCTGCATGGGAATTGACCGCTTCCCTGGGGATTCTCAACCCGTTTATTTTTTCCTCGCCTTCAAGATGCATTGCCATGCTTTCCACGCTTTGGGGAAACGGGTTGCTTACGCACATAGGGATTACGCTGGCCGAAACGCTCGCGGGGTTCTTTTTAGGAAGCGTCCTCGGTTTTTTAATTGCAGTAATTCTTTGGTGGTCACCAATGACAAGAGCCGTACTGGATCCTTATTTAGTTGTTTTAAACAGTTTACCTAAAATTGCATTGGGCCCGGTCATCATTGTTTGGGTCGGCTCAGGTATGGCCTCTATTATCACCGTTACACTGCTGATTTCCATTGTGGTTGCAATAATCGGCGTATTAAATGGTTTTAACGAAGTAGAACAGGAAAAACTGGTACTGTTAAAAACCTTTGGTGCAACAAAGCCACAGCTGTTTTTTAAAGTAGTGTTCCCTGCCAGTATCCCGACCACAGTATCCGTATTAAAGCTTAATATCGGAATGTCATGGGTAGGCGTTATCGTAGGGGAATTTTTAAATTCCAAAGCAGGGCTGGGATATCTGATCGTTTATGGCGGGCAGGTTTTCAAAATGGACATTGTAATGGCCGCTACGTTGATCTTATGTATACTTTCCGCACTCATGTATTTTTTGGTAGTATGGATCGAAAAAGCAGTTTTAAAATCAAGACAGTCATAAATAAAGAGACCGGTAATTCTTACCGGTCTTTTTATTTATTTCTTTCCGCAAAAAAAAGCAATAAAGTGCTTGCAAAAAAATGAGGTCTGTTGTATAATACCAGCGTTGTTAATAAATCGCTGATGTAGCTCAGTAGGTAGAGCGCATCCTTGGTAAGGATGAGGCTCACGGGTTCGATTCCCGTCATCAGCTCCAAATTTGCCCCTGAGCGTTTCAGGGGCGCTTTTTTGTGCGGAGGTCACCATGGTCAAGGTATCAGTGCTATTTATATCGGTTTGTACATTGTTTTGTTTTATGATACCAGGTTTTATTCTGCGTAAAGTCAGACTTGCCAATGACAGCTTTGCAAAAAATCTTTCTGTTTTTGTCCTCTATGTGGCGCAGGTGGCCATGCTGCTGCACGGTTTTATTCTTGAATTTGACGCCGAGGTCTTTAAGGGGATCTGCTGGGTATTTTTACTGGCCCTGGTCAGTCACGCTCTTTTTTATATCCTCTCGCGCCGGCTTTTTCGAAAAGCACCGGATAAAATCCGCAGAGTGCTGCAGTTCGGCATTATTTTTTCTAATGCCGGATATATGGGAATTCCCGTCATCAGTGATGTTTTTGGTGAAGAATATGCGATTTATGCAACAGTTTACATCGTTTGGTTCAATGTATTTGCCTTCTCTTTAGGAAGGCTGATCTATACCAATGATAAAAAATATATTTCTTTAAAAGAAATTATAGTAAACCCCGCAGTCATTCCTATCTTAATTGGTTTAATAATCTATCTTTCCGGTGCCGGCGGATGGCTGCAAGCCCGCTTAGCACCGGAAAATACCGATTTTTTAAGCGAAGCAGTCCAAATATTATATAATGTACTTACCATACTAAAAAACACGGTAGCACCAGCCTCTATGATCGTGATCGGTGTGCGGCTTGCCGATAGCAGTTTCCGGTGAATTTTAAAGGATAAATATATGTACCCTTTTATCCTCGTCCGTTTATTCCTCTTCCCCGCCCTAATGTGGGCTGTAATGAAACTGCTCATGCTTTCGGGGGTATTTACCGATATAACGGCTATGTCAGTAGTACTGATCCTCTCTTCCACACCTGCGGCAGCTATTACAACCATGTTTGCCGAGCTTTATGACGGCGACGCCCCCTATGCAGGAAAATTAGTTGCTTTAAGCACCCTGCTCTCCCTGTTTTCCATGCCGCTGGTTGCAATGCTCCTCTATATTTGATATCAATTGACAAAACCAATAAGATACCGTACAATAATACACAGTGCAGAAAGGGGAATTGCCTTCTTATAAGAAAAATACGTCCGCGTAGCTCAGCTGGATAGAGCGACCGCCTCCTAAGCGGTAGGTCGGAGGTTCAAATCCTCTTAGCGACGCCAGCAAACAACGCCGAAAGCCTTTGTTTTCAAGGACTTTCGGCTTT
>URTC01000049.1 GCA_900550765.1 uncultured Clostridia bacterium
GCCGTACCGTTTCCGGAAAAACCGATAAGAAATTTTGGAACAAAGCGTTTTAAAAGGTGGAAGAAATTGTGCGGAAGGATCTTTTGCCGAAATTTTGGATAAAAAGCTCTTTTGCTTTTATAAAAAATATGCTATAATAACAGGTAGTTTTTACCTTGCTGCGCCGGCTGGGAAAGAGTGCTTTCGATTGTTTCAGGCGTACGTTTTTATTTTTATTTTAAGGAGATTTGCTTATGAAACCTATCAAAATACTGGCCGATTCTACCTGCGATCTTTCACCGGAGCTGCGGAGCCTGTACGGCATCGATATTTTGCCGCTTCAGGTGAATCTTGACCAGGACAGCCGGCTCGACGGCGTTAATATTCAGCCCGATGAAATTTATGCTTGGGCGGACGCCAACAATAAAACTCCCACTACCTCGGCACCTACGCCGGAGGCGGTGCAGGCATTTTTGAAGCCATTTGCCGGAGAATATGATATCATTGTTTTTACCATCAGCAGTGAAATGTCTTCTACTTACCAGATCTTCTGTGCGGTAGCGCAGACGTTTGCCGATACGAGAATCACTGTGATCGACAGCCGTAATCTTTCCACGGGCATCGGATTGCAGGTACTTACTGCGGCAAAAATGGTGCAGAACGGAGCTTCTTATGAGGAGATTCTGGCTGAATTAAAGACGATTAATCCTTTGGTACGTGCTGGCTTTGTAGTGGAAAACGTTTTGTTTTTATATAAAGGAGGCCGCTGCTCGGCATTGGCAGCCTGGGGCGCTACGGCCCTGAAGCTGCGGCCTACGCTGGCTGTGGTAGACGGCGTGATTAAGGTGGACCGCAAGGTGCGCGGCGATATCCGCACCGCTACGATGAAATATGTGACCGGCATGGAGCAGGAAATTCTTGCGGCCCGTGAGGATATGGTGTTTATTACACATTCGGGTACTTCGCAGGAAATTATTGATGAGGTCTATGCTTACCTGAAAAAGCTGAATAAATTTAAAAACATTTATATTACCCGGGCCGGCTGTGTAGTATCTTCCCATTGCGGCGCGGGAACGCTGGGCGTATTGTTTATTGCCAAATAATCGGCGCCGTACGCCGGGGCGGATCGCTTTTTGTTTTTAAAGACGAAGGGCCGAGTATCAAAAAACGGGGGAATTTTTTATGAAGGTAATTTTATTGGCAGACGTAAAGGGGTCGGGAAAAAAAGACCAGATTGTTGAAGTAAATGACGGCTACGCACGGAATTTTCTGCTGCCGCGCAAGCTTGCCAAGGAGGCAACCAGCGCAAACCTAAATGCCGCTAAAACCGCTGCAGAGGCGGAGGCGCATCGCCGTGCCGTACAAAAACAGCAGGCACAGGAAAACGCGAAAAAGCTGGAAAGTCTTTCGGTAACGCTTCAGGGCAAGGCCGGCAACGGAAAAATGTTCGGCTCTGTTTCGGCTAAAGATGTTTCAGAAGCAATTTTGAGCCAGCACGGTATTGAAGTGGATAAAAAGAAAATAGAGATCCCTTCCATTAAGGCGCCGGGAGAATATACTGCACTTTTAAAGCTGTTCCCAGAAGTTTCGGCTAAAATAAAAGTAATTGTTGAAATATGAAAAAAATCCCCCTCTGCGCAAAGGAAAGGGGGATCTTCTTTTCTGGAACTGTTTTCTTGCCTGCAGCGGAACTGTTTGTTTTGACAAAAACCCATAAAATCTGATACAATAAAGAAAAAGAAAGCGGCAGGGGGAAATGCGATGCAGGTATTAAAAAATTTTCTGGTGACCTATGTAAACTGCAGAAATTTTTTTATCGTTACTTTCGGTGTGATGCTGATTGTATTTATCCTGTGGTGCTTTTTTGCCCGAGCCGGTTCGGCCCGGCGCTGTCTTAAGCGCATCAACCGTATTCTGCGGGAGGAAATGGGTTCGGATATCATTCAAAAAATTGAGGCGCTTCGTTTGAATAAGCGCTTTGCTCGAATGTGGGACGATTATTATACTGCGTATTCCGGGGAAGATACGGTTGCTTTGCATAACTATCTGCTAAAGGATGATTTGCTGATCCGCACGTCAGTGTTTCGTACGGCTTCACGGGCAATTGCTGTTATCGGGTTTTCTGCGGCAGCGGTGTGTATTTTAACAATCGATGCACTTCCTGTTGGAGAAACAATCAATTTGATTCCTCTCTTTTTTGCCTTGGCGGCCGTTCAGGCAGTGTTTGAGGTGCTCTATGCCGCTATGACGGCTTATAGCTGCCGGCGGATGGTGTATCTTTTGGAAGAATTCCGGATGCTTTCTCTGCGCAAGCTGCCAGGGAAGGCGGTAGATTTTTCACAGCAGTATTTGATGGAAAAGCTCAATGAAACACAGGCGCGCATTCATGCGGTACGCAGCGGTGTTGCGCAGCTCAACGCCCGCATGGACAGGCTGATCCGCACAACGGAAAAAAATGAAGAAGAACAAACCCCTGAGGAGTAAACCATGATATTTGCTGTTTCTAACCAAAAAGGCGGTGTAGGAAAAACTACGTCGGCCATCAATATTGCCGCGGGCTTGGCTATGCTGGGCAAACGGGTGCTGCTGCTGGATTTGGACCCTCAGGGGAATGCCACCAGCGGTATGGGTGTTGAAAAAAATAAAGAAAGCATTTATGAGGTGCTGATTAACCGTGCTGATATCCGAGGAACAATTTTGCCTACCCGGATATCTTCGCTGTTTCTGCTGCCGGCAAGTACGGCGCTCTCCGGCGCAACTGTGGAAATGGTGGCGCTGAAAGACCGTGAACAGCTGCTGAAAAACGCATTGACAGAGATTCGGGAGGAGTATGATTATATCCTAATCGACTGTCCGCCGTCTTTGGATCTGCTGACGGTAAATGCTTTTACCGCCGCAGATAAGGTGCTTGTGCCTATTCAGTGTGAATTTTATGCCTTAGAGGGACTGGGGCAGCTGGTTAATACGATCCGTCTTATTCAAAAACGGCTGAATCCGCATCTTGTGATTGACGGCGTTATCTGCACGATGTATGATTCGCGCACAAAGCTTTCGGAGCAGGTCGTACAAGAGGTAAAGCGGTATTTTTCTTCTAAGGTATACGCCTCCTACATTCCCCGTAATGTACGGCTGGCTGAAGCGCCCAGCTACGGCGTACCCATCCAGCTGTTTGACAATTACTGCCCCGGTGCATTGGCTTATAAGGCATTGTGCAGGGAGATCATGCAAAGAAACGAGGGAGCACTATGAAAAATTCCGGTCTCGGCCGCGGCCTTGGCGCTTTGATGGGAGAAGATATCACGATAGAAACCGGTATTGATAGAGAATATGTACATCAGCTGCCTATCAGCAGTATTGACGTCAATAAAGCCCAGCCCCGGAAGACTTTTCATAATGAGACAATTGCTTCCCTTGCGGAATCGATCAAGGCAAACGGTATGCTGCAGCCAATCACTGTGCGTAAAGTCGGTCAGCGGTATGAGATTGTTGCGGGGGAACGCCGTTTCCGTGCGTGCCGCCTGTTGAAAATGCAAACGATTCCCGCTATTGTAAAGGAGCTTTCGCCCCGGCAGGTGTGCGAGCTTTCTTTAATCGAAAATCTGCAGCGCGAGGATCTGAACCCCATAGAGGAGGCTGCGGCTATTCAGGCATTGATGGAGGAATTTCAGCTGACGCAGCAGGAGGTTTCTCAGCGCATAGGTGCTTCACGGCCGGCTATTGCCAACGCGCTGCGGCTTTTAAAACTGCCTGAACCGGTAAAGCGAATGATTGCCTCAGGGAGGATATCGGCCGGCCACGGCAGGGCATTTGCTGCGCTGGAGGATGAAGCGCTGATGGTTGCCCTGGCGGAAAAATGCGCACAAGAGGGGTGGTCTGTGCGGGAGGCCGAGCGGCAGGCTGCGGCAGCGGGCAAAAAAAGACCTGTACGGCAAAAAATTCGGATTCCCGAATTTGAGCGGATCGAGGAACGGATGCGTTTGTATATGGGAACCAAAGTAACGATTAACGGTAATGACAAAAAAGGTAAGATCGAAATTGAGTATTTTGACCGGGAAGATCTGGAGCGCATTATTCCCCTGCTTTCAGGCGGAGAAGAATTTTAAAGAAGCGGTACCGTGCGGCATCGTTTTACAGTACAAGGAAAAGAGAAAGTCCCTCTTTACTGCAAAGAAGGGGCTTTGTGTGTTTTTGGAGGATTCTTCTGTTCTGTCTTCTTTTTCGCAGCAGCGTCCGGCGCAGCATTAGCGGGATTGGAAAGAACGGTTTTGCTGTCGTTAGCCTCTTTTTTTGAGCTTTGTGCGTTTAGGGAAGATCAATTTAAAAAGATAAAAGTTCATACTTATTGCATTGACAACGGATAAAAAACCAATTATAATGGAAACAAAAAAGAAAGATTTTGTTTCCTTATGAAAGAAAAAATTCTTTATACGGCAATTGAAAATCTCCGGCACGAAGGGCTGAAATTTTCGGTAGATACGTTAGCAAGTCAATTGGGACTTTCTAAAAAAACAATTTATAAATTTTTTCCGGATAAAGAGGCCCTTGCTTTGGCTTTGTATGAAAAGTATTATGCCGATGCAAAGAAAAAAGCGGCGGCCCTGCTAAAAAGCAATGCGGCATCGATTGGTTCGGATTTGCTTTTTCTTTACTTTGATGCCAAAATAATGACCCGCCGGGTTATTTTTAATAAATATAAATTAAATGCGGCAATCCAGGCGTATACTGCAGAGCAGAACGACGCTCTTTGGGAAATCATTTGTTTGTTTTTGGAACAAAGAACTTCGGGGAAGGATCGAAGAACACTTCGCGTCATCATTGACGGATCCTTTGAAAAACTTTGCAGTATACAGCTGAATCCGGATGCTGTTATAGAAAGATTGGTGGAATTATTATGATGATAGGAGTACTTCGTGTTTTTGCAATACTCTGTACGGCTTCAGTTTGCGGAAAATTGGTTTCAAAGCTGAAACTGCCGGCGATTCTTGGGTGGCTGATTGCAGGGATTGTTTTTGGACCGTATCTTGCACAAGTAGTAACACTGGATACCACCAATGCATTGTGGTATACGGTTTGTATAAAATTTTTTGAATGCTTTGCCGGGGTAATGATCGGGCGTGAAATTATTTTTAAAAAGATTGCAAGTTCGGGCAAGCAGATTCTCGGTATTACTTTTATACAGTCGATAGGAACCTTTTTGTTTGTAACCGCTGCTTTTTCCGTTGTTTTTCTCCTTATGGATATTCCGGTTTATTTAGCCTTTGTTTTCGGAGGAATTGCATTGGCAACCGCACCCGCACCGGCTCTGTCCATTGTAAATGAATATCATACAAGCGGTCCTGTTACCAGAACTCTGCTTCCCCTTGCTGCAATTGACGATATTATCGGCGTTATTGTTTTTTTTACCGTTATTTCTGTTATAAGCGGAACAAACGGCAATACCTCGGTTTCTCCTTTTGTCATTGTGGGAATTGTTTTGCTTCCGTTTATCATTGGAATTTTAACAGGATTTTTAGCCGCTTTTTTGATAAAAAGAGTAAAAAGTAATCGCAGCCGATTTGTGTTCCTGCTGCTTTTCCTGTGTATCGCGGCGCTTTGCGGTTTGCTTATTGATGGGTATGTTTTTCATTCTTTCCGCTTAAATTATTTGCTGATCGGTATGGCATTCAGTGCTACTGTTGTAAATATTGTGCCTGAAAATGAGCTTAAAGAAACTTTAGAATTCTATAATCCGCTGCTGAATCTGTCTCTTATTCTTGTTATTGTGAATCTGGGTATGCCCTTGGATTATCGTCTGATCGCTGGTGCCGGCCTTTTTACGGTGCTTTATATTCTTTCAAGAGCTGTGGGAAAAATCGGAGGAGCGTATTTGGGCGGCAAGCTGACAAAAGCAGATCCGGTTGTTACAAAATATCTTGGCTTTACGCTGTTGCCGCACTCCGGGGTTTCTTTGGTGTTCACGGGTATTGCCGTTACAACGTTATCCGCAATCGATCCTTCTCTTGCTTCTATTGTATCAGGAACCATTGTGGCTGCGGCGATCGTGAATGAAATTATTGCAGTTATTGTAGCAAAATTTGCTTTTAAATGGGCGGGAGAGATCAAAAAGTAGCATTTAATCTTTGCAAATATACCATATAATACAAAAAAGACGGCGCAGATCAAAAAGAGAATAAAATAAGAATAAAAAGACGGTGTTCCCTTCGATGGCACACCGCCTTTTATATGTTTTTTTTGATTCTTTACAGGAAAATACAACAGGCCTTAAAAAGGCTGCTTTTTTTATTCCTCTGCAAGATCTTCTTTTTCCTCTTCTTCATTTTCCATTTCTGCAATAGCGTCCAGGGAATCATCCACAGTATCAGGAAGAACATCATCGCCGTCATCAAAGGCCTCAATGGAATCTTCGTCCTTTTCTTCGTGCTTCATATGCTCCAGACGGCAGGCATAGCAGATTTCTTCGCCTTCTTCCAGATAATTTTCCCCGCACTCAGGGCAGAGCTTGTATTCTTCTTCCAAATCCAGCTCCGGCTGCCCCTGGATTTTTCCCATATCTACCAGGCAGACTTTGCAGTATTGTTCCGTTTCTTCATTTATATAGTTAAGCATGCATCTTTGACATTTAATATACATTATAATCACCTCAGCTCATATTTTTGGCTACATTATATTTTATTTAAGCTAAAAAATCAAGCAAAATTTTTATCACTTTTATAATGTATTATTTTCACATATTTCCTGTTCCTATACCATGGAAAATTTTTCAAAAAAATACAGAGAGAAGCTGGGGAATTTCCAAGATCTTCAATAAAAAAGGAGGGCAGATTTGCTGCCCCCTGCAAACAAAATCGCCCGCGTTGTACAAGGGTTGAGCGGTCGGTCTCATTCCCTGAACTTCGAAGACGAATGGAGGATTGGCGTTTCAGGCTGATTTTTCTATGATCAGCTTGTCCGCAATCAGGGCGATAAATTCGCCATTGGTCGGCTTATCATTTTTATTGTAAACGTTGTAGCCGAATACCTGATTGATGTTATCAATGCGGCCTCTGGTCCAGGCTACTTCAATCGCATGGCGGATAGCCCGTTCTACCTTGCTGGGGCTGGTATTAAAGTGCTTGGCAATGCCTGGGTATAGGTCTTTGGTGATTCGGTTGATGATATCGGGATTTTCCACTATCATTTTGATGGCTGCGCGCAGGAAGTGATAGCCCTTGATATGCGCGGGAATGCCGATGGTAATGAACACACTGCTGATCTTTTCATCAATCGAACGGGTCTCGCTGCCGGAGGTAGGGGTTAAGTTGTGGGCGCGTACCGGCATCATGCCTTTACTCATGGCGATGAGATCACGGATTCGGTTTTTTATGTTATCGCATTCAAAGGGCTTGGCTATGTAATATTTTAGGCCCATTTCCAGTGCTCGCATAATAAAGTTTTCTTGTGAAAGGGCAGAGATTACGATTACGTTGGGCATGCAGTCATGTTCGTTCAGGTATTCGATAACGCCAAAACCATCCAGCTGCGGCATAATGATATCCAGCAGCACGATATCGGGTTTAAAACGATTAATCATATCGATGGCAGTCATTCCGTTCGCAGCGGTGCCTACCAGCTTTACCTCTTCCATTCCGGCCAGCATACCGCTGAGTTGGGTGCGTACATCGGGATTGTCATCCACGATCAGAATTTTGGTTTTTTCCTCCATAACAACTTCTCCTTTGCTTTGCATCCGTCAGAACATCAATTTACGACGGCGTTATTTTTTTTACAATCATATCTTACCATTTACGGCAGAAAAAAGCAACCATTTTATGTAATATGTTCCATATTTTCCACAAAAAATCGTATGACAGGATTTTTTCGGTTTTAAGGATACGGCAAAAGATACAAGGTCTTTTTATCGAAAAGTGGGAATAAATGGTAAAAACCTTGGAAATATGCGCGTTCTTTAACGGAGAATTTATAGGATATTGTCGTACTAAGAAGGAGAAAAAAGAATAAATCGCTCTGCAATTTTTGCCGAAATATATCGAAAAACAGGCCAATACCTGTTCTTGCAGCAATAAAAAACAAGGGCCGCGATAAAATTTTTTTATTTTTCTTTTTTTGCTGTGAAACTCAAAAAGTATTGTTTGTAAGTTTTGGAGGAAAAGGAGAGCTTCCAGCGAAGGAACATGGCAGCTGTGCCGAAAAATGACTTTTGTATTAACTTTTACTATAAAAAGAAACTTCGTTTTTTCGGCGTGCTTTTCGAGCATAAGCGAGGCGGAAGGAGAGACGTGCGTACCCATTAAACCTTCCCTCGCCATCATCAACAGATTCCTCCTGATAAGAAAAGCCGGAGAGCGGCTGCAGAATAAAGGAATGCGGGATTCCAGCATACGCCGCATTTTGCTCATTCCCTCTCTCCGTCAAAACTTTCGTTATCTCCCTAGGGGGCTTATCTGCGCTCTCAGCCGTCATGGAGCAGAAAGCAGCTTTGTATCCTATCTTCGCAGCAATATATTCCGGTTCCTTTTGGGAAGGGACGGCGAGCGCAAGCGACATGGAAAGAGAGAACTTCAACGTTTCCCTATCCGCACTCTGCGAGGATGGCTCATAAGGGGGGCCGGAAAAGCGGGGGAGAGCTGAGATTTTGCTCATTTTGATGTTTGCAAAAAATTCTGTTTTTGGAATTATATCGGATCTTTTATGTAAATGCTGTTATAAAAACGCAGAGATATAAAAACAGCCATAGCAAATGCAGCTATGGCTGTTTTGGAACATATCCGTCCTTTTTGTTATTTTTTGAATTTTTCTTTTGCCGCGTAAGAAGTATGCAGCAGTTCGTGTGCTAAATGGCTGTTGGGCTCACCCAGATATTCCCTGTACAGCGTTGCGATCTCTTCGTTTTCATGGGATTTTCTCTTTGCTTTTCCCGCATCCTCGGCATAAAGTACTTTGGCGCGGAGTTCTTTTACATTAACGCTCATCTGTTTTTTTGCGCTTACAATGGGCTGTCCGCCGCCGGTAATACAGCCGCCGGGGCAGCACATGATCTCAATAAAGGTATACTCCTTTTCGCCGTTTTTAATGGCAGTCAGCAGCTTTTCCGCATTGCCGGTGCCGTGAGCAATGGCAACTTTAATCTTCGTGCCGTTTAAGTCAATTTCCGCCTCCTTGATGCCTTCAAAGCCGCGCACGGCGGTAAAGTCAACATTCTTCAGCTCTTGGCCGGTTACCTTCTCGTAAACGGTTCTGAGCGCAGCCTCCATTACGCCGCCCGTTGCACCGAA
>URTC01000050.1 GCA_900550765.1 uncultured Clostridia bacterium
CAGATGAAGGAGGTAAAAAAGGATAATAAAAAGATCAACCTGAAGCCTTATGATAAAAAATAGCGGAACGTTGTGGGAAAATCGGTTGAAAAAGAAGAGACAGCGAATATTGCCAATGCTGTAGAGGAATTGCTCGCGCATCAGGCCGACTATAAGCAAAGCATCGCCGAGCTGAAGGAAAGCTATTTTTATAATTTAGGTCACAGCGGCGAGGTAGGCGCACAGTATATTATCGACCGGCTTTCCGCCAAGCCTGCACAGGCGGAGGAAACGGAATAACCGTTCAAAAACAGAAAAGAACAGCGCCAGCGTGAACGACGCTTTCTTTTTGTTTCAAAAAATCCGTAAAACCCCGGTTTTGCGTTCATATAAAAATATGCGGGATAAAAAATGAACAGGGAGGAATCTAGGATGAAACCCACCAAAAAACTTATTTCTTTTATACTGATTGCAGCGCTTTTCCTTTGCGCGGCCTTTGCGTTTACCGGCTGCGGCGGAGAGAAAAAGGAAAAAGTTGTGATCTATACCAGTGCGGAGGATTATCGCATTGAAGATTTGCGCGCCAGATTAAATGAGCAGTTTCCTGATTACGAGATTGTTATTGAATATATGACAACCGGCAATCATGCAGCCAAATTATTTGCTGAGGGAATCAATACAGAATGTGATATTACACATGATTTAGAATATCCTTATCTCGCTAAGCTGGAAAAGTCCGGTTCCCTGGCAGAGCTTTCTCAGTATGATTTTTCTGTTTATGCAAGCGATGTAGCTGTGAGTAAGTATTATATACCGGAATATAGAAATGGGGGCGCCATTATTGTGGATAAACAGGCGCTTGATGAAAAAAATCTGCCCATGCCTGCAAGCTATGAGGATCTGTTAAAGCCGGAATATAAAGGCCTTGTTATCATGCCCAATCCTAAATCCTCAGGAACAGGCTACATTTTTTTACAATCTCTTACCGTGACCATGGGAGAAGAAGCCGCGCTGGATTATTTTGATAAATTGAATGAAAATATTATTGAATATACTTCTTCCGGCTCCGGTCCGGTAAACAAGCTGATACAAAAGGAGGCGGCTATCGGTCTGGGCATGACGGGACAGGCGGTTACTGCCAACAATAACGGAGCCGATTTTGAGATACTTTTCTTTGAGGAAGGCTCACCGTATAATATGTACGGCCAAGGGATAATTTCCGGCAAGGAAACGCGTGAGGCGGTGAAGAATGTATTTGATTTTATGATCAACACCTATAACCGGGAAGCAAATAATAAATTTTTCCCGGAGCAGATCTTTGCCGATGGGCCCGGAAAGGTTGAAAATTATCCGCAGAATATTCAATACAGTGATATGGGGGATACTTCGCCCGAAAGCAAGGACGCGCTTTTGGCAAAGTGGAAATATTAAAAGCAGGAGATATATTATGGAAAACGGCCATATAAAATTGAAGGTTACCGAGGTTACGAAAAATTACGGAGAAAAATGTATATTGGATCATGTTACGTTTGATGTGTATGACGGCGAGTTTTTATCCGTGCTGGGACCTTCGGGCTGCGGCAAGACGACGCTTCTGCGGATCCTGATCGGCCTGCCGGAGGCGGATTCCGGCGCCATTGTCAAGGACGGCACCGAGATCACCCATGCCACGGCTTCTGCCCGGGGTATGGGCATTGTATTTCAAAATTACGCGCTGTTTGAAAATATGACGGTATTGGGGAATGTGGAATACGCTTTAAAAATAAAAAAGGATACCAAAAAGCAAGCGCGCACTTTGGCGCAGGCGATGCTGAAGAGGATGGGACTGGAGGAACACGCGGGCAAACGGCCGCATGAACTTTCCGGCGGACAGCAGCAGCGCGTGGCCATTGCCAGAACGCTGGTGCTGAAGCCTGATATCATGTTGTTTGATGAGCCGATGTCTGCCTTGGATGTTGCCACGCGGCTGATGCTCCGGCAGGAACTGAAGGAGATCCAGCGCGAGTTCGGTACTACAATGATATACATAACGCATGATCAGGAGGAAGCGTTTGCGCTTTCTGACAGAATTATGGTTATGGATAAAGCCCGGCTTGTGCAGATCGATACCCCTGAGCATATCATCGATACGCCGGCGGATGACTATGTACGCAGCTTTGTCAATGATAATCTGCGCATCAAGATCGATTCGCTGGTAAAGTACGTGAGGTGAACGGCATGAAGCGATTCGGAGTTGCTGCCCGCGGTGAGAGGGCCGGCGCGGCGGTAAGCAAGTTGATCTTTGCCTCGGTGCTTGCGGCGTTCGTGCTGCTGCCGCTGGTGCGTATGCTGTTTTACATCAACGGTCAGAGCCTGCATGAGGTATTTACCGCGCCGTATTTTAAGGAGGCGGCCGTCAACTCCCTGACCTCGGGTATAACGGCGGCGCTGATCTCCCTGATACTTGCTTATTTTTTGGCAGTATGCCTTTCACGGGTAGATATCCGCTTGAAAAATCTGTTCAGCGTGATCTTTATCCTGCCGATGCTGATCCCCTCTATTTCGCACGGCATGGGACTGCTGCTTATTTTGGGCAACAACGGCCTTTTTACCCGGCTGCTGAATTTGAATTTCAGCATTTACGGCTTTTGGGGGATCGTAGCGGGCTCGGTAATGTATACGTTTCCTGTGGCGTTTTTGATGTTCAGTGACATCCTGAAGTATGAGGATTATTCGCCCTATGAGGCAGCAAAGGTGCTGGGCGTTTCCGCGCCGCGCCGATTCCTTTCTATTACGATGCCCTATCTGCGGCGGCCGCTGATCTCCATTGTGTTTACGGTATTTACAATGATTATTACCGATTACGGTGTGCCGCTGATCATCGGCGGAAAGTTTAAAACGCTGTCCTCGGTGATGTATCAGGAGGCCATCGGCCGGCTGAATTTTGATAACGGCGCCGTGCTGGGCGCGGTACTGCTGATCCCTGCGGTGATCGCGTTTGTGTTTGATCTGCTCAACCGTGATAAGGGGAATATGAACTTTATTACCCGCCCCTTTGCGCTTTCTCAAAGCCGGGGGGCAAAAGCGGCGGCGTATAGCTTTTGCACGCTGGTATCGCTTTTGGTCATTGTGCCGCTGGTATCCTTTGTGCTGATCGGCTTTGCCAAACGGTATCCTACCGATTTGGCCTTTACGCTGAAAAATATTCAAAAGACCTTTGCAATGGACGCGGGAAAGTATCTGGCAAATTCCGTGATCATTGCCCTGTGGGTATCGGTGCTGGGCATGGGGATCTCTTTCTTTGCCGCCTATCTGACGGCCAGGATGAAATCGGGGCTTTCCCGTCTGCTGCACCTGATATGTATCACAGCCGCGGCGATCCCCGGCATTGTACTGGGCCTTTCCTATGCCATTGTATTTAATCAAAGCTTTATTTATAATACGCTGATTATTCTGGTAGCAGTAAATCTGGTGCATTTTATTGCTTCGCCGTATATGATGATGTATAATTCTTTTTCCAAGCTCAATGAAAATTTAGAGGCCGTGGGAAAAACTATGGGCATCGGGCGCCTGCGGATGCTGAAGGATGTGTTTTTGCCCCAAAGCATTTCCACCGTGCTGGAAACCGGAAGTTATTTCTTTGTCAATTGCATGATGACAATCTCCGCCGTGTCTTTTTTGGGCAGCGCTTCTTCCATTAAACCGGTTGCGCTGATGATCAATCAGTTTGAAGCGCAGATGCAGCTGGAATGTGCGGCAGTGGTGTCGCTGATGATTCTCCTGGTCAATATGCTGCTCAAGCTTTTGATTTTTATAATAAAAAAATGTGTGGCGCGGCCTAAAAAAAGCGCAGAATAAGAGGAAAATATATGCTTACAAAAAAACAATTTGATATTTTGGTGTATCTTTCGGAAAACGGCTCCGGGCAGACGCAGCGGAGTATTGCGGCCGGCACGAAGCTTTCGGTAGGTACGGTGAATAAAACGATGGCCGAGCTTACCGCTGCAGGATTAGCCGAGGAAAATACTATAACCGAGCAGGGCCTTGCTGCATTGGAGCCGTATCGGGTGCGCCGTGCGGTGTTTATTGCGGCGGGCTTCGGTTCCCGGCTGGCGCCGATTACCTTTAATACGCCCAAACCGCTTGTACGCGTAAAGGGGCAGCGGATTATCGATTCCCTGCTGGACGCGGTACTGGCAGCGGGAATTGAGGAAATTTATGTGGTTAGGGGATACTTGTGGGAACAGTTTGATCAGCTGCTGTATAAGTATCCGATGATTCAGTTTATTCAAAATCCCCTGTATAACGAGGCCAATAATATTTCCTCGGTATACTGCGCGCGGGAGGTTATTCGGCAGGCCTATGTGCTGGAGGCGGATCTGCTGCTGTATAATCCCGCCTTGATCAAAAAATATCAGTATTCCAGCAATTATCTGGGCGTGCCCGTGGAAAAGACGGAGGATTGGTGCTTTGAGACCGAAAACGGACGGATTACCCGCCTGCAGATCGGCGGAACCGACTGCTTTCATATGTTCGGTATTTCCTATTGGACGCAGGAGGACGGCGAAAAGCTGAGCCGAGACGTTGTAAGCGTGTATAATGCACCCGGCGGCCGGGAACGATATTGGGATCAGGTAGCACTGGAATATTATCGCGCTCATTATGAGATTTCGGTAAGAGAATGCACGTTTCAGGATATTATTGAGATCGATACCTTTAATGAGCTGAAGCAGTTGGACCCGACCTATGATATGTAGGCCGGTGAAAAAAGAACGTTTTTAAATAGGGGCACAGCATCGGCACTGTGCCCTTTTTCTGCTTTAAAAAACTTGTGCCGGATCCGTTTGCAGCAGGGGATAAAAATTTATTTATTTTATTGAAACATTTTTGCCTTCCAATACGTTTTATAGATGAAAGGGAAAGGAAAAATCGCGATGAAAAACTATACCGATGAAGAGTTTACAAGCATTATGAACGATTGGGGCGATATGGTTCTGCGTATCTGCTTTGTACGGCTGCGGAATTTTGCCGATGCGCAGGATGCGTTCCAGGAGGTTTTTTTAAAATTATACCGCGCGAAAAAGCCGCCGGATCCGAGTTATTTAAAGCCCTGGCTGATAAGGACCGCCTGCAACACGTGTGTCTCCCATCTTCGCAGCCGCAGAATCTTCCTTCCCCTTTCCGAGGATATACCCGCGGAGGAGGCGTTTTATGACCGTACGGTTGTTTCTGCTGTACTTTCCCTTTCGCAGACGGATCGCACGCTGGTATACCTGTTTTACTATGAGCATTTAAAAACTGCGGAAATCGCCCGGATAACCGGGATGAAGGATGCTACCGTACGTACGCGTCTGCACCGGGCGAGGCTGACTTTAAAGGAGATTTTACAGGAGGATCTGTATGAAGAACCATTTTGAGACTATCAGGGCTGAGGAAGCGTTGAAACAGAAGACGTTGGAAAAAGCAAAAAAAGGAAGCAGAAAAAAACTTCTGATCTCCTCTGTTTCCGCCGCCGTATTGGCGGCAGTGATCGGCCTTGCAGCTTTTGCACCTTCTTGGATAAACGGCAGCGGGAATGACGGTACGGCCGAATCCGGGGGAATGTTTTCCGATGGCAATGGCTCAGGCCTGGCGGGAGAAATTGCCGATATGCCGAGTACCGGAGATCTTTGGGAAGACGGTGCCGCAGCGGCTCCGGAGGAAGGAGCCCCTGCGGGTACCGCTGTACCGGAGAGTCAGGCGCAAACCAAGATGACCGCTGCTGTATTAGACGATCATTTGTATTTTGAGCAGTGGCTGGAGCGTTCCAATGCTAAAGAGTTTGACGCTTATGGCTTTAAAGCCGACCGGCGCATTACGGTAAAGGTAACAGGGCAAAACGGCATCGCCCTTTCCTTTGCAAATGTTGTGCTGATCGATGCGCAGGGGAACATTCTGTATGCCGCCGTTACCGATATCCGGGGAACCGCGTATCTGTTTTATGATTATTACAGGAACGCGTTGGGTGCGCCCGCAGCAATCCGGGCGGAGTTTTTGGGGCAAACCGCGGAGACAGCTGTTTTCAAAGGGCAGGATCAGTATGCTCTTTCTTTCAATGCCGTTTCCGATGCCCCGGAGGCGCTGGATCTCTTGTTTATGATTGATACTACGGGTTCTATGGGGGATGAGCTGGAGTATTTAAAGGAAGAGACCGCGCAGATGCTTACGGAGCTTACGCTCACGTACAGTACACAGGTGAGCATCAATTTTTATCGGGATGAGGGAGATGCATATGTTGTAAAAAGCAATCCTTTTACGGCAGATATCGCTGAAGCTGCGGCGCAGCTGCGGCAGGAGACGGTAGACGGCGGGGGGGATTACCCCGAAGCAGTGGAAAAGGCGTTGGAGAATGGAATTTCAGGGCATCCATGGCGCGAAAATTCGGTTAAAATTGTTTTCTTGGTTCTGGATGCTCCGGCGCATAAAACAGAAGGGGTATCACAGAGTCTTTTACAAAGTATAGAGGCAGCGGCCCGCCGGGGAATTCGTCTGGTACCGGTCATGGCCAGCGGCGCAGATGAAGCAGCGGAGATCCTCTGCCGTCAGCTGGCACTGTTTACCGGAGGCCGATTCGTATTTATTACCGATCACAGTGGGATCGGCAGTACCCATCGGGAGCCCATTACTACGGTTGCTTATGAGGTGAAGCCGCTGATTACGATTTTAAAGGAGGTTATTTATGCGTATACAAAAGTGGATTAAGACGGCCGCCGTGTTTGTTTGTGCGGCGGGTATGACGGTTTCGGCATTTGGAATGATTCATGCTGCGGGACAGGAACCGGCAGCAGAACCTGTGCTTCCAACTATACAGGAGCAGACAGATACCGTTTATGCAGGGTCTGCACCGGAGCAGGATGCAACGATTTTGGGGCAGGAAAAGAGGCTTCTGCCGCCGTGCGGCGTTTCCGATGATGCAGATAAGCTTTCTCTGTTTGTTTCTTTTCAGGTTCTGGAAAGCTCGGCGGAGGGCTGCCGTCTGCAGATCAGGAATTACAGTGCCCAACATCTTCTTACTACCGGATATGTTTTCAGCCTGGAGGTAAAAAAGGATGGGACCTATGTGCCGGCAGTGTATCATACGGCGCCTTGCTGGCCGGAT
This sequence comes from uncultured Clostridia bacterium, assembly GCA_900550765.1. GTDB lineage: Bacteria > Bacillota > Clostridia > Christensenellales > QALW01 > UMGS1322. The sequence continues at coordinate 7,097 of URTC01000050.1, forward strand.
ATCGCCTGTATAGTGGAGCCCGGCGGTACAGCAGAGCTGCGGGTTGCCTGGCACGCTTCCTACGGAACTCTGCCGCGGGGAGAATACCGAATTGTAGCCGAATATTTTTCCGAGACCTCGGTGTTTACACAAAAAACGCCGTTTACCGTACTATAATAAAAATCCCTCCGCAGCGCGGAGGGATTTTTTGTGTTAAGGCGTCGCTCTAATGCTGCCGGCGTATGCGTGTGTTTTTTTGCTTTCGGCTTTGCTGATTTCATAAATGAACCAAAGGATTCCCGTCTTCTCTTATCAGGAGAGCTTTCTTTTCCTCCGGTTTTTTGCAAAAAGCCGCCTCTCTCTGCAGAGAGAAGCAGGATGTTTTTTATACGATTGTATTTTTTTCTTTGTTGCTATCCGCGCGGCTGACGCAGGAGATTCATCTATAAAAAGGCCGTTTCGTGCTTTTAACGGGAACCCCAAAAACTATAAAACACCCGGAGAAAGGTGTTTTATAGCTGTTTATGAAGCTTTAAATGAAAAGGGGAGGATAAGACGCCTCTTTTGGGATTTGCGTAAACCCCTTTCCGCCTTATATATTACTCCAAATTTAATTTTTTTTCAAGCAGATATTTTGAGAGGAAAAAGCATAAGATTGCAAATATTGCGCTTATGAGAATGGAAAGGGTATTGGTCAGGTTCATATAGCCATCTACGCTCATTTCCAGCAGGGTGCCGCTGCTTAACAGCAAGGGGAAAAACAGAACCACCGAACTGACAATGCTCTTGACGGCCGATATAGCAAAAATTAGGCCCATGGCCGCTAAAATCTTGTGCTTTCTGGCAATTACGGATCCGAGGATGATGGCGGTGTAGATCATCAATATTGTGCTGATGCAGGAGAATACCAGGTTGATAAGCGTTAGCACCAGCGCTGCCCAGCTTTGAAGATCTAAAAGGTTTAAAGTGGAAACAAGTTGTCGCAGAGAGAATAAAATAGCATCCCAATCCATACTAAAAATATCCATAAAAGGAATAAAAAGTATTACAAAAGCGCAAAATGCAGCAATCCATGCAAAGATGTTCCATACGAACGCTGTAAATAATTTGGAACAAAGAATGTTTGCCGGGGAAACCGGCAGCGTAAAGGTGAGATATCCTTCGTCCGTTACCAGATTTTTATAAAAATGCACCATCATAAAAACCATCATCAGCGCGCACAGAGCAAATAGGGCAAAAATGCACAGCATAAATAAAAATGCACTGGAAACGGTCAAAAAAACGTCTAATGCGGAAGGAATTCTTCCGGCGGAAAGACTTCTGTTAAACAGAAAGGAAAACCCTGCGCCTAAAATTCCCGTACCAAGAATGGAAAACAGCAGCGGCAGTCCGTAGCGCCGGGTATTGATGAAATCATATTTCAGCAGCTTGGAAAACATCTGAACACCTCCCTGAAAAATTGATCCAGCGACATTCCCTTTTGGGTACGCACGGTATCGACGGTATCGTGTACATAGATACGGCCGTTCTGGATAAAAAGGAATTCATCTAAAATTTTTTCCACATCCTGTATCAGATGGGTGGAAAGAATGACCGAAGCTTCCGGCCGGTAATTTTGAAGAATCGTATTCAAAATATACTCTCTGGCTGCCGGATCCACGCCGCCGATGGGCTCATCCAGCAGATAAAGCCTGGCTCTGCGCGCCATCACCAGCACCAGCTGTACTTTTTCTCGTGTTCCCTTGGAGAGGGTTCTGAGCTTTGCCTGGGGCGGTACAGCCAGCAGCCGCAGCATGGTTTCGGCCTGTTTGGTATCCGTCAGCACGGTCATGGTGCTGTGCGGAATACCGAGGAAGGACTGCTTGCTCATCAGGCCGCCGTAGATATACAGCGTATAGGGGGCCGACGCGCTGTCCGTTCCGGTCAGCAGGCCGGCCGTCTGCAGATAGCTGCGGTAGACACCCGCCATGCCGATGTAATCCGCCTGCGCATCATACAGGGGCGTGTAGGCGACCGTCAGGGTGGTATCCACGATATCCTCGGTATAGTAATCGCTCTGGATGATATTGCCAGTGTACGCCTTCACACGCAGATTGGCATAGCCGCGCAGCCGCAGCGTGGCATACGCCGCGGAATAGCG
>URTC01000051.1 GCA_900550765.1 uncultured Clostridia bacterium
CCCTCACAAATCCAAAAAGCGGCACATGAACATTCCGATGCGGCACTGATCATCCTCACATCTCCTACTTATGAAGGCGTTTGCAGCAATATTGAAGAAATATGCACAATTGCGCATTTTTACAATATTCCTGTAATGATCGATGCAGCTCACGGGGCGCATCTTGGATTCGACTCCTATTTTCCTAAAAACCCCATAGCACTCGGTGCGGATATTGCCGTAGAAAGCCTGCACAAAACAATGCCCAGCCTGACGCAAACGGCACTGCTTCATATCAGCGGTCCGCGCATTGATGAAGCTTCTGTGCTTCGATCACTGGAAGTTTTCCAAACCAGCAGTCCTTCCTATGTACTGATGGCGTCCATTGATTCCTGTATCACCTTGATTACAGAGCAAGGTCCTATACTTTTTACCCGTTGGAGGGAAATGCTGGAGGAATTCTATAGTACCATACAGCTGAAGAATCTGAAGCTGTATGCCTGCCCCGGCCGCGACAAAAGCAAAATCGTCATTCTCTGCGGACAAGCAGGTCTTAGCGGCATGCAATGCGCCGCACTTTTGCGAAAGAAATATCATATTGAAATTGAAATGGCCGCGCCCGGTTACGTGACCGCGCTTTCCGGCTTAGGTGAAAAAAGAGAGAATCTCTTAGCGCTGAAAGCTGCCCTCGAGGAAATCGACGCCTCTTGTTCCCCATGCCGTTTTTCTGTTCCTCCCTGGCCGCATGAGGTCTTTCAAGATGTTTCTTCCATACAAAAGATGCCGAATGCCGGCCAGATCAGCGCAGATTATCTTTGGGCCTATCCGCCGGGTATTCCTCTGCTGCTGCCGGGAGAGATCCTTTCCAAAGAAGCGCTGGCACTGATCGAATTTTATCAGCAATATAAAGTGCCGCTCTACTGCTCGGGCGGCCGCTTTAATGGAACGATACCGTGTTCAAAAGAATAAAAAACGGTTGCCTCCATTAAAGCATAGGATACTGATTGACAATTTCTATGTTTGGTGATAAAATTCTTTTATAATGTTGACAAAAGGGGGATTTTTATGAAAAGAATACAAACGCTCAATACCCGTGACCTTGCAGAAAGTGCTGTCAATGGCGGCTGCGGTGAATGCCAAACTTCCTGTCAATCAGCCTGCAAGACTTCCTGCGGTGTCGCCAATCAGCCTTGCGAGAACAAAAAAAGCAAGTAATCAGCTCTTGTAAAGCTGTGCCGCTTACTCTTTGGAGCAGGCGGCATTATGTTTGTTTGGAGAATCTATGATACATCAATATAAATTAAAAGGATATAATATCGTGCTCGATATTTTCAGCTGTGCAGTCAATGTGGTAGACGATGTGGCCTATGATATCATCGCTCTTTTTGAGAACTGTCCGAAAAACGATATCATAAAAACTATAACTGCGCGCTATCCTGAAATCACCGAAGCCGATGTGGTGGAATGTCTTGAAGATATCCAGGCACTGAAAACAGACAAAAAGCTATTCACCCCCGATGAATATGCCGATAAGGCATTTGATCTGAAAAAACGGCATACCGCGGTAAAAGCACTTTGCCTGCATGTGGCGCATACCTGTAATTTAAACTGCGAGTACTGCTTTGCCAGCCAGGGAAAATATCATGGCGACCGGGCGCTTATGAGCTTTGAAGTAGGCAAACAGGCGCTTGATTTTCTGATTGCTTCATCCGGAAAAAGAACCAATCTTGAAGTAGATTTTTTCGGCGGTGAGCCTCTTATGAACTGGGCGGTTGTAAAAAAACTTGTTGCATATGCCCGAAGCATTGAAAAGAAATGTCATAAGAACTTCCGGTTCACGTTAACAACAAACGGTGTTTTGATCGATGACGATGTCATTGATTTTGCCAATAAGGAAATGCACAATGTTGTACTGAGCCTTGACGGACGCAAAGAGGTCCATGACAAGCTGCGCAAAACCATAAACGGCGGCGGCAGCTATGATGTGATCGTACCTAAATTTAAAAAATTTGTGGAAGCACGGGGCAACAAAAATTATTATGTGCGCGGCACGTTTACACGAAACAATCTTGACTTCACAAAGGATATTTTCCATATGGCGGATTTAGGTTTTACGGAGCTTTCCATGGAACCAGTGGTATGCGCGCCAAATGACCCCTATTCCCTCAAAGAAGAGGATCTGCCCGTGCTATTTGAGCAATATGAAATATTGGCCAAAGAGATGCTGAAACGCCGAAGAAACGGGAACGGCTTTACGTTTTACCATTATATGATCGATCTTTCCCATGGGCCGTGTATCTACAAACGCATATCCGGATGCGGCTCGGGAACGGAATATTTAGCCGTTACCCCATGGGGTGAGCTTTTCCCGTGCCACCAGTTTGTAGGAGACCCTAAATACAGCATGGGTAATGTATGGGACGGTATTACCAACACTGCCCTGCGCGATGAATTTAAGCTTTGCAACGCCTATACCCGGTCCGCCTGCAAAGATTGCTGGGCCAAGCTTTATTGCTCCGGCGGCTGCGCGGCCAATGCCTACCATGCAGAAGGAAGCATCAAGGGCATATATGAATACGGCTGTAAACTGTTTAAAAAGCGGATGGAATGTGCTATTATGATGCAGGCGGCTCAGGCCGGGGAAAAGTGAACAAAAAGAAATACAAAAATAAAATTTTACTGCACCGGGTAAAGAAAACAGCCCGGACAAAACGGGAGGTTCCGTCTAAAGGCAACCGCCCTTTTTTTTATGCCTAAAACAGCAAAGCTTTCGCATCCCATAAAAGAATATTTTATACAAAATCAAAAGTCGGTTATCCTAACAAATGAAGTATAAAAGCCATATCAAAAAGGAGATCAATATGATAAAAACAGCACAAATAACCACACAGTTGACAGCCTATATATCCTATTTAAAGGAATCGGAGCGAAGCTGTGCTACCCAAACGCAATATTACAGAGATGTCCGCCGTTTTCTTTCCTGGGCCGGCGACGCCGCTCTTGCAAAGGAAACCGTCATCCGCTACAAAGAAATGCTGCAAGCGGAATATAAAGCAGCAAGTGTAAATGCAAAGCTGGCAGCGATCAACAGCTTTTTTTCTTTTTTAGGAAAAAACGAGCTGCGCGTAAGACAGTTAAAAATTCAAAGACAGGCATACTGCTCAAACGAAAAAGAACTGGCAAAGAATGAATATCTGCGTCTGGTAGAAGCGGCAAAGGAGCAGAAAGATGAAAGACTTTCTTTATTGCTGCAAACTATCTGCAGCACCGGAATCCGTGTTTCCGAACTGCAATATATTACCGTGGAGGCCATAAAACTTGGCGAAGCAGCCATCTGCATGAAAGGAAAAAATCGAACGATCCTGATTCCCGGCAAGTTGCGCAAAGCATTGTGGGAGTATTTACAGCGGCAAAATATTACCTCCGGTCCTATCTTTATTACAAAAAACGGAAATCCTCTAGACCGCTCCAATATCTGCAAAAAAATGAAAGCCTTATGCAGCAGCGCGGGCGTAGCGGCAAAAAAGGTTTTCCCCCACAACCTGCGCCATCTGTTTGCCCGGTGTTTTTACGCTTTAGAAAAAGACATTGCCAAGCTAGCAGATATCCTGGGACACAGCAGCATTAACACTACACGCATTTATATCGTATCTACAGGGCTGGAACATCGCCGGCAAATGGATACGCTCGGCCTTATTTTATAAACCAAAAAATAAAAACAGAGGCTTTTAAAGCATCTGTAATAAAAAGGCACCACATAATCGTCATTATGTAGTTTTTTAAATCAATAGCAGTTATATATTCACTTTAAATTCTATTGTAGTATAGAGGATTTTTTGCATACTGTCAATATAATTTAAGCTTTTTGATATCCATCTGCCGGATGGCTTTTCTTTTTACACACAACAATTAAGCCTATCCGAGTTTTTTCTATTTTTAGGAAAGGCGTTCATTCCATACTTCTTTCTTAAATCTTTTTATATGCTGTTTGTTAATAAGATTATTTTTAAAACAGCTTTTGAAAATGAAACACCTATATTTAATAAACACTTCACACCACATAATGACGATTATGTGGTATTTTCAACACAATCATCGGGAAAGAATATTTCCGTCTGATTGTAGTGTGTTTTATATCTTTTGCAAAAACATTTTCACATAAAGGAGTGTTATGATGGATTTAAAAACAAAGTGCAAAAAATTAGCCATTCTCTTATTCTGCTGTATTTTCACGCTGCTTTGTCTGACGAGTTTCTCGCTTTCAGTCAACGGAGCCCCGGAAGAGAACAGCTTCACCGTAACAGATGAAAACGGTAATCCCGTCTCTCCCGATGGCAACGGCCTTTATACGCTTACCTCCGGCAGCTATACCGCTGCCGGCACAACACGCAGCCACGGCATAAACATCATAGGCGACGTAACATTAACGCTTCATAATGCTATGATCGACCTCAGTGCTATAACCATTGAAAATGCTGCGCCCGGAATCGGTATTGCCCAGGGAAAAGTAACCCTGATTTTAGAAGGAGAAAATACCGTAAACGGCGGATCCGGATTTGCGGGCATTTACGTTTCCGAAAAAAGCTCGCTGACTGTCTCCGGGCAAGGCGCACTGGCTGCCCGTGGGGGCGACGGTAAAAAAAGCGGTTCCTATTCTAACAAATGGCATGGTATTTTTACCAGTACAAGATGTTATTTCGGCGGAGCCGCCGGAATCGGCGGCAACGGTCTCTGGCTGTACAGCAATGATACTTGGGTTGCAAATTCTGTACCCAGTTTTGGAACCATCCTTATTGAAAGCGGAAACATCACAGCGCAGGGCGGAAAAGCAAATATCACAAACGCCGGTGCCGGCGCCGGTATCGGTGCGGGCGGCAGTTCCAGCCAAAAAAATATCCACTACTCCTTTACCGGCACAATAGCCATTAAAAACGGAACCGTAAAAGCCGTCGGCGGTATGGGGGAAGATTTTTCGCTCACCCTAGGCGGCGCAGGCATTGGGTCCGGCGGAGTCGGGGGCAACATCTGGGTTCCCTACCATAACGAAATAAAATTCTCTATAAGCGGCGGAACCGTTACCGCAGCAGGCACTGCCGATGGTGCAGGTATCGGCGGCGGAGCTAATGTAAACGGCGGTATCATAGAAATTTCCGGCGGAACCGTTACCGCAACCGGCGGCTACGAAACAGAAAATGGGCAGAAGTCCGGCCACTGGGGCGGTGCGGGAAACGGCGGCGGCGATAACGGCGGTTTGACCTCCGTTTTGATATCAGGCAACGCCAAGGTCACAGCAAAAGCAATCGGAGCGGCGGCCGGTATCGGTGCAGGCTGTGACGGTTTTGTCGGTACGATCGATTACGATACCGAACAGATGACCTATGGCGGTATTACCATCGATTCCATGGCAGAGGTAACCGCGTCAGGCGGTTCCAATCCAAGCAAAAAAGTCGGCGGCGCAGGAATCGGAGCCGGATGCAGTTATAATTTTGACAACGGCTTCGGTCATATCTCCATTACGGGGCAAGCAAAAGTCCGGGCTTACGCCGGTGCGCGCGCTCAGGCAATCGGTGTAGGCTCCGATTACGCGGGCGACGATCCCAATACGTTTAGGGTAGGAACAAAATCCATTGATGTTTGGATGTTCAATCAGGATACCGCGCAGACTGCATTCTGGGGGCAAAATGAAGCCGGCAGCGAGCTTACCGAAGATTTTGTTACTGCGGGCGCACAAGCTGTTTGGTATACGTTTCCCCAAGGCGAAACTTTCCCCGATACAAATACCGTTTTACCGGCTTTTATAAGCCCGGTTGCCATAGCGCTTTTCTGGCAGCATACCACAAATGGAACCGTACAGCTTTTACAAGATACGCAGTCTGTTGCCGAATGTACCTATCGGGGCGATGGCTTTACCACTTTGGGGAACTGGGCTGCTTTCTTCTCTCCCGCCGAAACCGGTAATCTGATCGTTTCTCAAACAACAGATATCTCGGATGATGCAAATAAAGATTTTTCCTTTACTGTAATCCTGGATGATTCTGATATTAACGGCGCCTACGGTGATATGATCTTTTCCGGCGGAACGGCTTCTTTTACTCTGAAAAGCGGGGAAAGCAGAACGGCCTTGAACCTTCCGGCGGGTATCTCCTATAAAGTGGAGGCAATGATGCCGGACGGATATACTATTGCAGCCAGGAATCCTTCAGGAATCCTTCCAAGCAACGAAACAGTACAGATCTCCTTCCGTATTCAAAGAGCCGGAACACCGTCAACGCCAAAACCTTCCGATGACAACTCGCCCCCTTCCTCTACCGGCGACAGCATCGGCCTATCACTTTGGCTTTTGCTGTTAACCGGTGCGGGACTCCTTCCTCTTTGCTTGAAAAAGCAGAACAGATAGTTTCCCGATTTTCAACCGCTCAGCGGATTTTAAGCCGTTCATAAAAATGAACGGCTTTTTTCTTGCTCGTTTGCTTTTTTTTATATCAATTAAAATCTTGGTTTTCCTAAAAAACACCTTGGCTTTGTTAAGGAAATATCTTTTGCTCTTATGCTATAATAAAATCAACAGATTTCACTTTATACACTAAAAAAAGGAGTTTTAATATGGATCTTTCTTTTACCAAAGCAATGGACGCTGCCGGCAAGGTTTTTCAAGTACCGGTCGCCTGCACAAAAACAGATAACAAAATTTCAGTTCTGATAAAAAAAGAAGATATTACCGGTGCAGCACAGGTGGATATTCTTCCCCAATTATCCGATACCCCCTGCGGAGAAGGTTATTTTGCCGTACCTATGCTGCATCGCAGTTATCTTACCTATTTTAAGCCGCGGCAGGATTTCTGCGAGGATACGCTGCTTTTCAGTATGCCCTTTTACGGAGTAAAACGGCCCGGAGAATGTTTTATCGTTCTGCTGGAAGGTTTGGCGCCGGAAGCCCGGCTGTATCAAAGCTATCACCGGGGAAGCTATCGCATCTGCTTCCGTTTTGACTTTCAGGCCGACTCCATTGTTCCTTATGACGATATTACCCTGCAAATTATTTTTCTTGCTCCCGATGCGGATTATAATGCTATGGCCCGCGCTTACCGGGAATATCAATACGCGCATGGCCTGCAAACGATTTTAGAAAAAAAGCGTAAAGCGGTAACCTATGCAGCCGAAGCGCCGGAAATCCGCTTGCGGCTGGCCTGGAAGCCCGTACCGACGCCGGTGGAGGAGCAAACGCCCGCCACCGAACCGAGCATGCACGCGGCCATCTCTTTTGACCGGCTGAAAGGAATCATGCTCCGAATGCACAAAGCCGGTATAGAGAAGGCGGAATTATGCTTGGTCGGCTGGAACCAAAAAGGACATGACGGAAGGTACCCGCAGCTTTTTCCTGTAGAAGAAGCTTTAGGCGGTGAAAAAAAGCTGAAAGAAGCGATTGCTTTGGGACAAAAGCTGGGCTATCAGATTACCGCCCACAGCAATTCCACCGATACTTACCGCATTGCGGACTGTTTCAGTGAGGAAGACGTCCTCAAAAAGCCTGACGGTTCCCTTAGTGCCAACGCCACCTGGAGCGGCGGCAGGATGTATAACCTCTGTCCCCGCGCGGCACTAAAACAGGCGGAAGAAAACCTGCCGCGTATCCGTGCACTTGGCTTTGAAGGGCTGCACTACATCGACGTACTTTCCATCGTTCAGCCACGAGCCTGCTTTGATAAAGCGCATCCTGTCAACCGCAGCGAATGTGTGGCTCTTTGGCGAAAAATCGCTTCGCTTTCCCAAAAGCTTTTCGGCGGCTTCGCCTCCGAGGGCGGCTGTGATTTCTTGGCTCATGAGCTTGACTTTGCCCTATATGCGGGCTTTTCCGCCTTTACAGCCAAGCCGCTGCCCTTCCAAGATGCGTTGATTCCTCTTTGGGAGCTGGTATACAACGGTTCTATTTTATACTGCCCATCTACCGAGCTGGTAAACGCCACACTGGGTGAGAAAAAATTTCAGCTAAAGCTGATTGAATACGGCGGCAGACCCGTTTTGTATTTCTATGCACGCTTTGTTACCCCCACCGGCAGCAGAGGCAACTGGATGGGCGAGAACGACCTTTTATGTGCCACCGATGCCGAACTGGATGCCGCTGTTGCCAAGATAAAAGAAACCTATGATCTCTACCGCGCGGTATGCCCTCTGCAATACGCCTTTATGGAAGAGCACCGAATGCTCACTCCCGACGTTGCTGCAGTACGATATTCTGATAACAGCACGGTGGTAGTCAACTATGGAAGTGTGCCGTTTTTCTATCAAGGCATCTCTGTTCCTGCAGAGGATTTCGTCGTTCTCCAGTAGCGCAATTTAGTGCAGATATGCAATATAATTCTATTGACCTTGATTTCTGTAATTGCTATAATGATTTATTGATAAGAGTATATTGATCTTTTCTCTTCCTATTCTTACCGAAAGCCTAAATCAATTTTATTTTATTCAGGAGGCTATCATGAAGCGTTATTATGAGGACCCCAAAAAAACGAGCCTGAACAGGCTGAAGCAGCGATGCTACTACATCCCCGGAGGTCAGGCGGAATACACCTTGCTTAACGGCCTGTGGGATTTTGCCTTTTTTGAAAACGGCGACGCCGCAGGCGAGCCTGAAAAATGGGATACCATAAAGGTGCCTTCCTGTTGGCAGCTCTCCGGTTACGAGCATCCGAATTACAGCAATATCAACTATCCCTACCCGTGCGATCCTCCCTATGCGCCGGATATCAATCCCGCAGGAATCTATCAGCGCAATATTACCGTAAACGACACCTCAAAGCAAACATATCTTATTTTGGAAGGGGTATCTTCCTGTGCGGAAATCTATGTAAACGGTGATTTCGTCGGCTTTACCCAAGGCTCGCATCTTCAGGCAGAATTTGATATCACCGGCTTTGTTCATGCCGGAACAAATTCTTTAAGAATCAAAGTATACAAATGGTGCTGCGGCAGTTATTTAGAGGATCAGGACTTTTTCCGCTTCAACGGTATTTTCAGGGATGTATACCTTCTCTCACGGCCCAAAGGTCATTTGACCGATATTGCGCTTTCTGTAAACGGTAATGACATTCTGATAAAAACCGATCAAAAAACAGAGGTCTCCCTCTATGACGGCGAAACGCTGTTAGAGCAGAAAACAATCCATAAAAACGGCAGCTTTACCGTACAAAACCCGAAAAAATGGAATGCAGAACAGCCGAATTTATACACACTGA
>URTC01000052.1 GCA_900550765.1 uncultured Clostridia bacterium
CAAAGACCATGCCGGCCCCCAAAACGGTACCTAAAAACGGCAAAAGAATCCCTATAGCCGTTTTTGCCGCATCACTCATTACAGCACCAAAGAAGGCGCCGTATATACACGGGCCTTAAGTTCACTGTTAAGCATATAAAGTCCCTTGGCGTCAGTACCGAACATCTCCATTTTTGTAATTAGATCCGCTGCGTTCTGTTCTTCTTCGCCCTGTTCCTTTACAAACCAATCCAGCAGCTGCATCGTCCGGAAGTCATGATCGGCAAAGGCCTCGGCATAAACAGCATTGATAAGACTCGTTACATATTTTTCGTGCTCCAGTCCTGCCAGAAGAGGATCCATATGCGCGTGAAAAACCTTGTCGGGTTTGCGGATTGCTTCTAACGTGATCTTCTGCCCGTTGTTTTGCAGATACTGATAAAACAGCATCGCATGATCCTGCTCCTCCTTGGCCTGAACCTTATACCAGTTTTCAAAGCCGTCCACTCCTACAGCGCCGTAATAATTGGCAAAATCCAAATATAAGTACGCGGAATAGAACTCATGGGTAATTTGCTCATTAATGAGCTGTGCAACTTTTGCATTCATACTGTTTTCTTCCTTTCTTTTTTATCTTACCGCACATCCATGTGCAGATTTTGTTTGGATGCAGTACAGAACTCTGCACATCTTCGGCCGCGGAACCGGTGCAGGCCCAACACATGGGCCTGTGCAAAATTCCGCCGTCCTCTATTCTTCCCTCAGTGGCAGGTATGCCCGCCGCAGGAATGTCCCGAATGACCGTGCCCGCCGCAGGAATGCTCTCCGGCATGCTCCTGATGATGGGTACAGTGTACGTTAGGATCATAGGACAGAGTTCCGGCCAAAAACGCCGCCGCTGCTTCATCCGCTTTTCCCGCTGCACCACCGTAAATCTGAATACCTGCCTGCGTCAGCGCCTCCTTCGCACCGCCGCCGATACCGCCGCAGATCAGCACGTCCGCACGGTTTTCTTTTAAAAAGTCAGCCAGGGCACCGTGTCCCGCGCCATTTGTCGGCACCACCTTTGCCGAACAAACAGCGTTGTTTTCAACCTCATAAAATTTAAACGCTTCACTGTGGCCAAAATGCTGAAAAATTTCTTCGTTTTCCCAGGGAATTGCAATTCTCATATTTTTTGTTCCTTTCTGCGGAAAATCCGCTGTTTTTTGATACGCTCTCCGTTTTTTACACTTTGGATCGGTACACGCCTCCGCCTGTCCGCCGCAAAGCCGATAATGCCCGCCGGTGATCCTAAGCCTTTTTCCGTTTACAAGACTGTCGGCCACCTTGTACCGTGCACTCTGGTAAATTTCCGTTACCGTTGTGCGCGAGATTTTCATTTGTTTTGCCGCTTCCTCATGGCTTTTTTTCATAAAATCCACCAAACGAAGCACCTCAAACTCATCTACCGAAAGAATAACCGCCGTCTCCGGCACAGTCCCTTCAGGAGAAAAGCACGGATAATCCGGCTCAAAACAAACCGTTCTCTGCCGCTGCGGTCTTGGCATTTTTTCACCCCCGTTTCCGTTATATGTCGATTATACCACAATTCCCTGTTGTTATGCAAGAATTTTTTATAAAAAAACGCAGGCGGCAAGCCTGCGGTATAAAAATCCTAAAACGATATTATTCTTTTTCCTTCTTTTCTACTTTCTGCTTCAGCAGGGACACCTCCTGCACCAGAAGATCAATTTTTTTTGCCTGCCCCGACACAATCACGGTGAGAGAAATGGTAATGCAGATCAGCAATCCCAGGAAGATAGAAAGGATCACATTAGAAATCAGCTCAAACCCTAAAAGCCGGGTAATAAATCCGATAATTTGCGGAAAGCAGGCACAAAGGATCATAACAACGGCCGAAAAAATCCATACCAACGCATATTTTACCGGCATTTTACCCTTTTTCAGATTATACAAAATGACGCACAGCAACAAGAAAAAGGCAACAATGATCTCAATTCTTAAAATCAGTTCCATTATTGATACCTCCTGGTACCCACTACAAAAATAGACAGGATCACATTGATCATATAATAGACGGTTTTCCATGCGCGGATGGACGAAACGCCGCCTTCACGCTCGTTCATTTTGACATATTCCTCACATACCCTGTATTTTTGCTTTAAAAGCTCCACCGTAGTTACCGGTTCGGGATATTCGGCAGGATAGCTTTGGGCAAATTTTTTCATGATCTCTTTGTCGCAGGCACGAAAGCCTGAGGTCGTATCATAGATCTTTTTACCCGTAACCAAACGGATTGCAAAGGAAATGATCCGAATCCCCACTCGGCGCATCAGCGTGGATTTAAAATTATCCTGTTCTTTTTTTACAAAGCGAGAGCCAATCACAAAATCAGCTTGTCCCCCCAGAATAGGCGCAATGATATCCTTTACACAAGCCACATCGTGCTGACCGTCGCCGTCATACTGTACGGCGATATCATACCCGTTTTCACAGGCATACTTATAGCCCGTCTGCACCGCGCCGCCGATGCCTAAATTATGCACCAGATTGATAACCGGAAACTGATGCTCCCGGCAAAGCTCGCCTGTTCTGTCACGCGAGCCATCGTTGACAACGATAAAATCATAATTCTCATCGTTTTTTTGGTTATATTCTATAATTTTATTGCACGTATTTACGATATTGGCCTCCTCATTATAGGCCGGAATAATCAAAATCGTTCGCATGGGGCACCTCATATTTCATCAAACAGCTTTGCTAAAAACAGATTCCGGTATTGCCCGAATTTTGTCCGTTAAATGTTATTATACTATAATTCTGCCGTTTTTACAATCAAATTAAACAAAAAAAGATACGGGGAAAAAATCTGCCCGGCGATATCGGCAAAATATCTTTGCTACGAAACAGCCCTGGGAACGACAAACGAACTTTTCCGGTTCCTTCCGCGGCGGAAATTTAAACGTATTTCCGGGCATAGCTCTGATGCTGTTGGCGGCACACAAATGCACTTTTTATTGAAAGAGCCAGCCGAGCAGCGAGATTGGCAGCCTATAAACATACTGCAATCTTTATTAATTCCCCTTGTCAGGGGAGCCGTCGGCAGCAGTCGACTGAGGGCAGCTTCCTCTCCCTCCGGCTTTTGCTCTGCAAATGCCACCTCCCTCGGCAGAGGAAGGCCAGGACTATTTTCTGCTCCTGTTTTACTCCTCCGCTTTTCCTTTCATTGCAAAAGCGCTTTGTTTCCGCGCAGCGATTGTATGATGTTCAATAACCATTCCCCATAAATGTACTGCAATCGTTGCCGGCTCCCCTTGTCCGGGGAGCTGTCGGCAGCAGCCGACTGAGGGGTAGTTTCTTCTTCCCCGCCCAAAGGGTGGAAAAGCATAAAGCAGTATTGCAAAAATGCAAACTTATGTTAAGCGAATGGAATATTATTCACATAAAGTCTTTTTTGCTTCTTTCCAATTTTTCAACTGCCACAGGATGTGCAGCCGCCACCGAAAGTCGCGATCTTAGGGGCTCAACAAGCCTTTGCAAGGGTAAAATCCGGCCAAAAATCGCGCATTGCATTGTTTGCGAACCTGTTCCTAATTGCGGCAGGAACTGTTGTTTCGGTGAAAAATCGAGGCTTTAGCTTTAATAGAGAAATTTCTTGACAAATCATTCCGGATCTTTTAAAATAGTCGTTGGTCGGAGGGCAAATCATTCGATAGAAATGATGAGCTGGATAAAGGCACAGACTGAAACGTCTGTACTTTATCCAGCTTTTTTATTGTAAAGGAGGAATTGATAAGATGGACTTTTTGAACAGCAAAATAAAAACGCTTTATTTCAAATACCTTGCGGCCGCCTTCGGCAGCGCCCTGATTACTTCTATCTATTCCATCGTGGATATGGCAATGGTGGGCCAGTATCATGGACCGGAAGGTACAGCGGCTTTGGCAGTTGTAGCACCCATCTGGAACATTATTTATAGTTTGGGGCTGTTAATGGGAATCGGCGGGTCTGTCCTTTTCAGCACGATTCGAGGTAAAGGGGATAGCCAGACACGCCAATCCAACGAATATTTTACAGTTTCCATCATCGGCTCCATCATCCTTGCTGTAATTGCGTGGATTATCATCGTCTTTTTTGACCGGCCGCTGCTGCAATTTTTCGGCGCGGAAGGGCACACACTGACCCTGGCCAGGGAATATGTCCTGCCGATCAAATTCGTAGTGCCCTGCTTCCTGTTTACGCAGACGCTGGCAGCCTACCTACGCAACGATAAAAATCCCACATTAGCCACCACCGGAGTATTGGCAGGCGGCATCTTCAACATATTCGGGGATTACTTCTTTGTTTTCACCTGTGACATGGGAGCATTTGGCGCAGGACTTGCCACCGCTATCGGCACGGTGATTTCCATCATTGTCATGCTTTCGCATTTCTTTAGGAAGAAAAACACCCTGCGGCTGGTTCGCCCTGCCAATCTGTTCCGGAAATTCCGGGAAATTTCGGTAACTGGGTTTTCCACCTTCTTCATTGATATTGCCATGGGAATCCTAACCGTTTTATTTAACCGGCAGATCATGGCCCATTTGGGCACAAACGCACTTTCTGTATATGGGGTAATTGTCAACATCAGTACCTTTGTGCAGTGCTGCGCCTATAGCGTGGGGCAGGCGTCGCAGCCGATTCTTTCTACCAACTTCGGGGCAGGAAAAGGAGAACGTATTCGGCAAACCTTGCGGTATGCCATCGGAACGACAACCTTTTTCGGCATTATTTGGACAGTGCTTTGCCTTACAATTCCAAACCAGTTCATCCGCCTTTTTATGTCGCCGACAGAGGAAGTTTTGCAGATTGCCCCGGCAATTATTCGGCACTATGGGTTATCTTTTCTTTTAATGCCGCTCAATATTTTCTCTACTTATTATTTCCAAGCGGTTATGAAACCCAAAGCGGCCTTTGTCGTTTCCATATCACGGGGACTCCTTATCAGCGGTATTTTAATTTTACTGCTGCCTATCGTAACCGGAACAAATTCGATTTGGTTTGCCATGCCTCTCACAGAACTGCTTGTAGCAATTTATTTTGTGTGTATGATTGCTCGTTATACAAAACAATTATCAACAGAAAGGAAGGAAATTCATGAATAGAATTATTACCATTGGCCGGGAATTTGGAAGCGGCGGCCGGGAATTTGGTCGACGGCTATCAGAAAAATTGGGATTTGCCTATTACGATCAAGAAATCATCAGTGAGATTTCTAAAAGGACTTCTCTGTCCGAACAGTATGTCCAGGCAATCGCGGAACACCGTCCTTCCTTTTCTTTCCCGATCCATATTGGACAGAGCTTTTACGCTTTGGAAAATCCGGCTTTTGAGCAAACAATGATGATCTATCAGGAGCAAGCGCGTATTATTACAGAAATGGCCGATAGATCCGACTGCGTCATTGTTGGACGTTGCGCAGACCATATTTTGAAAGAACATAGACCTTTTCGCATTTTTATCTACGCAGATATGGAAAGCAAAATCAAACGCTGCCGTGAAAAAGGCTCAGAAGAAAAGCTCTCTAATAAAGAACTCAGGCAGAAAATTTCCAGGATAGATAAAACGCGCGCCAAGTATAATGAGTTCAATACCGGGCATTCAAGGGGCTACAAATTAAAATTTGACCTCTGCATCAATACGACTCAAACCGCCATGAAAGATATCGGTCCCGTTATTGCAAAACTATTTTAATCCATTTAAAAAGCTCCGGCAGGTCAAAACGACTGCCGGAGCTTTTTCATTATATCGATGCGGCGACACGAGCCTGTATAAGGTGTCGTTCCTCGTCCAAAGCCCCGATTTCATCAAGCAGCCGTATCTCATAATAAGCATTTGCAAAAATCATAAGCCCCTTTTCTGCTGCGTATTGCAGCAATCGGTGATAAACCGGCTCTGTGCCCTGCCGCCAGGAAGGAAGCCTATACAAACAGCCGTATACCCTTAGAGATTGGAAGGGAATCGCTAAACGAATCGGAACCGGCGTGTCAGGCCACGCCGGTTCCTACCGAAATACTTTTTACTTCCTTATGGGCCGCTGCCAAAAGGGCGGAACGCTTTTTACTTTATCTTAAATAAGCATTAATCTGATCGACACGGGCGTTGCCGTTTAAATCGCCCTTATAACATACCACCTTAATGGCCGAAGCTTCAACAGCTTCAAAATCAAAGGTCAGCTCCGTCTGTTTATTCCCGCGCACACTGCCTACGATCTTTTCACCGTCCGCTGTTACCAGCACTATGTCAAAGGAATCCAGCGTATAGCCAAGATCGGTGGTATACAATACGATTTGATTGATTTTTACCGGCTTTGGGGGCAGAACCGTTAAAATGGCCGGATCCTCCTTTGTACAAACCTTTTCACTGCACCAGCCGGTAAAATGGCTGGTGGTACCGCTGGTCGCCCGGGAGGGCAGGCAGCGGGAATCGTATTTTTCATGGAAATCGTCGCAGGTGGCGGGGGCACCCAAAATCAGGCTGGCCTCGCCGTAGCCGGTTACCGTAATCTCCACCGGCTCAGATTCCACACCGTTTTCCATCACGAATTTTGCATAAAAGGTGCCGTCGCAGATCGGGAACGCCACATAGTTGTTATCCTGCGCCATAATATAGGAGGGATTGCCGTCCTTATCCGTCAGCACACATTCGGCATTCTGATACCAGCTGTCATAGGGCTCAAACACCGGCAAAAAGGTAATTCTTTTGTCGTTTTCCATCAGCTTCGTACGATTCTCCCACTGAATAAACGGCCTCACGCTTACGCTTTCGGGACCCTTGGGCGGCTCCTGCGTATATTGGCGGATTACAACAAACTTTCGGGTAACCCTGCTGCCGTCCGAGGCCTCGGCCGTTACCCTTACATTTCCGTTTTTGCCGCACGCGCGCAGCAAGCCGTTTTCGTCATTCTGCGCTATGTCCGCGTCGTCCTCGCTCCAGCGCACGGGCCGGTTGGCCGAAAGCTGCAGCGTATCGCCCCGGTGCGTAAGCACGGTTTTAAAGTTTTGGGAGGTTATCATCAGCGGCCGGTCGGTAAAGAGCTCGGGGCGGCTGGTTACGATGATCACCCAGGAGCCGGCGTCCGGCTTGGGAGGCAGGGTATACGTGCCGTTTTCGGGAACAAATTCCTCGGCCAGCGTCAGGTTTCCGGTGTGAACGTCAAACCAGAACGCAGAATACGTTTCCTTTTTCAGCTGCTTGAATACGGCATTGGCCGGACCCGACTTAAACAGCATGGCAATATACGTATGGTCCTCCAGTGTTGACAGGCACATATCCACGTCAAAATCCCACCAGGCGGTATCGTCAAACCGGGGCGTGAGTTTCCACCAGGGAATGCTTTCAAACAGCTGGCGCATGGCGATCAGCTTGGCGCCGCCGGGCAGGTTCAGCCCTTCAAACCAGCGCATATAGCCGCCGTAATCCATCCAGTCGTTGCTATCATAATTGCCGTTCCAAACGCCGTGGGCGCCGTAGCCGTAGCCGAACACGCCGTTTAAGAAGGAACGGTAGCCCGCGCATACGGCGCCGTTTTCCGGGTTCCAAAGATGCTCGTAGCCGGTTTCGTAGTTCACCATCGGCTGGGTGGGCTTGTAGTTATAGAAGTCCCGGAAGTATTTGAGATTCGACATTCCCTGGGCCTGCAGGCCAAACCAGGAATGGAAGTACTTATCGCCCCAGGCCGTATTGTGGGCAAAGCAGCGGCCGTCGTTGCACATGTGCGCGGTAAGCGGGTGCTTATAGCAATCATTTAAATACAGCGTTTCCGCCACCACCATCCACTTGCGGATTTCGGCACCGCCGTAAAAATCCGCGTCGCTCTCCTGGGCTACGGTCCACAGCACCGGATAAGCGCCGTACCGGGCCGACCACATCTTGGTCAGGCGCACCAGATATTCCGGCGTAAAGCGGTTATCGTTAATCGTAGGGGTAAAAAACAGCTGGGCATTGGCGTGCACCAGGCCGTTTTCGGCCAGATAACGGAATTTAACATCAAAAGCCTCGCGCAGAACGGCCACATCGGCCTCGTCGATGCCGTCGTGAAAATTCATCCTGGGCGGGGAAAGCGGCTCAGACTGATAAACGGTAAAGCCCTGGGCAATGCGCATATCCACCATAAAGCGGAACTGCGATTCAATCCCCTCTACATTGGAATCGTTCCAATGCTCATGGGGCATCAGCCAGTGCGTATCTCCCAAATAAAAGAACGGCGTGCCGTCGTCGTGCACAAAATAGTGGCCGTCCTCGCTCACTTTTAAAAAGCCGTGCTTATAAATCGCATGTTCGCCGGTGTATTCCACGCACTCAATCGTGCCGGATACGCCGTGCAGGCCGGTGTCGCCCTTATTCGAACAGGCAGTCGTATACGTCCAGGCGCCCAGGCGCGTAAGCGCTACGCGCACACGCCAGACGTCGCCGCCGTCCCAAAAGGCAGGGCGGGTGAGTACGGTACCATCCTCACAAGTGAAAACAGCGGTCATTTCTACTTCGCTAAAAGGATCCGCATACGTTGCGGTGGCATGAAACGTCAGCTCGCCGCAGAGCCATTTTTGAAGCTGCATGATTTTTTACCTCACAATTTTTTATCTTTCCCCGATTATAGCAAACCCCAAAAGCAAAGTCAATACCAAACAAAACTGTTTTTGCAAAAATATTCCCAACAAAATTGCCGTAAAAAATTTTCCGCAGCAGATATCCGCGGCTCCGGTTTTAAGATTGACTTTTATTGTAAAATAGCGTATGATGATAGAAATAGTACAAAAGAAAGCTTTTTATAAAAAATCTTTGCCGGCACAATGTAGACGCAGCGTACAGCCGGCCGGAAAATATAAAAAAGAAGGGATGGTTTCGTCATGAGCGAACCGATTCTGCGCTGCAGCGGATTAACCAAAAAATACGGAAATCTGCTGGCGCTTGACAACCTCAATCTGGAGCTGCCCAAAGGCAAGATCATCGGTCTTTTAGGCCCTAACGGCAGCGGAAAAACCACACTGATCAAGCTGCTGGCAGGGCTGCTTACCCCCACAGCGGGCAGCGTGACCATCGACGGAAAAGTTCCAGGCCCCGAAACGAAAGCCTATGTATCGTATCTGCCGGAGAGGCTCTATTTTAACC
>URTC01000053.1 GCA_900550765.1 uncultured Clostridia bacterium
CCTTCGTTGTTTGTTCTTTTAAAATTTAATTTTCTTTTTTTTATTTTTTTATTTATTTTATTTTATTTATTTTTTCCGTTCCCACTCCATTTTTTTCTTTTCCGGTTTTCCCTGCACGGTACCTGCGTCAATATACGCACCGGTACGGACATCAAACCACCAAGCATGATAAATTTTATTGCCGTCCAGCTGCTTAAGCCTGCCGGTGATGCCTTCTCTGCCATAAAGATACAGAACATACGTACTGTTGCCGTCCGTAGCTAAAACCGCATTTTCCCGGCTGGAAAACTCCCCGTACTGCGTATCATAAAATACGGGTACAAGCCTGGTAAAATCAACGGCTTCAAAAAAATCCTTTACAAAGCGCATCTCCTGGCCGGCAGGCTTATACAACCCCATAAACCAGGGCTCGGCATTATAGGTAGAAGGCCATCCCCCGTCGGAAGGATCCTTGCTCCAGCGCATTCCCCAAATGCCGTGGGCGCCATAGGTAAAACCATAACTGCCGCAGAGCACTGCTTTCCACGCAGCGTTGCGTACCTCTTCATAGCCGTTGCTGTAAGTCAAATTTTTAGTAGTACCGCCGATGCAGCGCCGCAGATCTTCATAGAATGCCTCGGTTTCCACAAAGGGTTTCCCTCCTTTGTAATAGTCATAATACTTGGATTTAGGGCGCATACTCCCCTTGGAAAGTTCGTTGCGGTGTCCCGCCTGCAGCGCCCAAAACTGATGCCAGGGGCGCGCATCGATATCCGGGCTGGCGGAATTAGGCGCATCGTA
This sequence comes from uncultured Clostridia bacterium, assembly GCA_900550765.1. GTDB lineage: Bacteria > Bacillota > Clostridia > Christensenellales > QALW01 > UMGS1322. The sequence goes on from URTC01000053.1 coordinate 781, forward strand.
AGGACGCGCCAGCATATGCGTGCCCAGGGGATGATGGTACCCGTCATACGCAGCCGTGAGCTCAGCGGCATGAATATAGGGCATATAGTTTTCCATTTTTCCCTGCACATAGCCCATATCAATCTCCTGTCCGGTGATCCAGATAACCGGGTACGCTGCATACCGCGCCACCATATATTTGGAAAAATCACACAGCGCTTCGCCCATAGCTTCCGTTGTAATGGAATGAACGCCCAGCCCCATAACAATCACAAAGCCGCTGTCTGCCAGATAATCCATTTTTTTATCAAAGTTCTCGTTAAATGATTCCGGATCAATAAGCGTATATTTCTCTTTCCACCAGCTGCAGCGTTTTCCGCCGCCGCCGTCGTTATCCGCCGCGGAAGGATACGTCTGATACACATTATAGCCCTGCCGCCTCCGGTAATCGACCATATGTTTAAACTGGCTGCCGCAGCTGCAGTGCGGACAGTTGCATTCGTTCAATCGTTCCAGATCCGGCGCCTGCCAATGGGTATCACCCAACCAGAAAAACGGCGTGCCGTCCTCATAAAAAAAATACCGATGTCCGGCGTCCATAGTAACAAAGCCGTGGCGATCCACCTCCGTAATACCGTCATTGGCGCAGCAGGTCAAGCTGCCGCTGGTACACAGTGAAGGCTCATTGCTCTGCACCGTATAGCTCCAATCTCCTATTTTCGTAGGGGAAAAACGCACACAATACTGCTTTCCTCCCTTCCAAAATCCCGGCAAAGAGATCGAGACCCCGCTTTCATGCGTAAATACTGCATCAATATTGACCTCTAAAAACGGGTTTTCATATTCCTTTTCCGCCGTTAAAAGAATATCCGTCCGTCTGTACTGCTTTACCTTCATAAAAATCCCCCTCATAAAAAACATTACGGATATTGTACCGTCTTTCTCCGGTAAATTCAAGAAAAATCAATCTTTTTTTGCATAAAAGCATTTTTTATAGTTCATAATCAGCACGTATCCGCCATTTATTACAAAAGTATTACAAGTTGTTTGACAAATTCCCTTCAGCAAGATATAATAAAAAAAGAGATTTTCAAAGGGGTGTGGAACAATGGCGGCTGTAAGAAATACCGTTCAAAAAAAATTAGTGTATGATGCCGCGCTGGCATTAAATCATCCTACCGCCGAAGAGGTCTATTTTTCTGTAGCACACAAATATCCTACGATCAGCCGGGCGACCGTCTATCGAATTTTGAACGGCCTTTCCGCTCAAAATACACTGGTGCGGATCAAAATTCCCGGCGGAGCCGACCGATATGACGATTCCTTAGAGGAACACTGTCATATCCGCTGTACAAAGTGCGGCCGGATTGATGATGTACAGATAGAGCCAATAAATTTTAAAGCAGATTTCAAAGGGTACCGCGTACTGAAGCATACTCTTGTGTTCGAAGGGATTTGTCCTGATTGCGGAAAATAGTGTTTTTTTGTTGAAAAACCGTAAGGATGGTGTTATAATACATATAGGAATCTATTTTTATAAACAGGGAGGTCAGGACACATGAAAGAGTTTTTAAAAAATCTGTGGATGGACTATGTGCTGGCTGCCGTGATTACGGTGCTGGCAGGGCTCTTAATCACAGTATTTTATCAGGTAGCAATGGACGTAGTATGCGTTCTGCTGGGCATAATTGCCGTACTGATCGGCCTTTTCAGCATGTTCAGATATTTTAAAGCGCCAGCAGGCAGCCAATATATTATGCTGATGAGCCTGATTTTTTGCGCAATCGGCATTTATATCATATGCAATCCCGTTATTCTGCAAAACGTTGTAGCAATCGTGCTGGGCATCGTGATCATTTATCACGGAATCATTGATCTGCAAAACACCGTTATTATGAGCAGGGCAAGATATCCGTACTGGTGGGTGGCACTGTTAATTTCGCTGGTAACCCTTGCGGCGGGCATCGTTCTTATCGTCCTGCAAAACACAGCGATACAGTCTTTGACGCTTATCGCCGGCATCATGCTGATGGTCGAGGGTCTCATGGATATCTGGGTGGCAGTAAAGGTAAAGAAATTCAATGGCTAATATAAAAAAAATAATAGCGGGGCTGCTGTGTGCGGCAGCGCTGTGCAGCGCCGGCTGCAAAGAAAATGAAAATCTACAAAACGGCATTCAAGAGCCGATTAGTAAGATCGCACTGATCACAGACGTCATTGAACTGGAAGAAGATTTTCATACCGCTGCCGTATGGCAGGGAATCACTACCTGCGGTGACGCGAACAATATCGAATATGCGCGTTACCGTCCCGAGCAGGCTACCGTGGACGCCATATGTGCGCAATTTGATTCTGCCATAGCCGAGGGAGCAAAGGTCATTGTATGTAAAGGAACTCTGTTTTCAGGCGCGCTGGCAAAAATGCAGGAAAAATATCCTGATATAAAATTTATAGCTATCGATGTTCCGGAAGCCAGCATTGGCCAGTTAGCGGAAAATACGCACTGTGTACTGTTCCGGCAGGAGCAGGCGGGCTATATGGCAGGCTATGCCGCTGTAAAAGACGGCTTTACTAAGCTGGGCTTCTTAGGAGAATTCGAAGCAGAAAACTATTCCAATTACGGGTACGGTTTTGTGCAGGGTGCAAGCGATGCAGCTGCCCAAACCAATACGCATATAGATCTTACGTTCAGCTACGCTTCCGATTACAGCAGCACCGAGGACGCACTTGCTCAACTGGACGCATGGTATGCTGCCGGCACTGAAATTGTAATGGTCAGTGCAAACGATAGCTTTGTAAAAAGTGCAGCCGAGCTTGCCGTAAAAAACTTTCGGTATATTATAGGTACAAACATTGACCAATCCTATTTAGGCAGCAATTTTGATTATAATCCTTTTATGACCAGTGCTATGAAAGGGATTACCGAAGCGGTAGACGCAACACTGGAAATGGTACTTGCCGGCAACTGGAAAAGCCATTTAGGCGGGCAAACGATCCGTTTTGGCCTGCAAAACGGCAACTATCTGTATCTGCCTGAAAGTGAAGGACTCTGGCTCTTCGAAGCTTTTACACTGGAAGATTACACCAGCTTAAAAGGGAATCTTTCTTCGGGAAGTATTACCGTAAACAATACCATGCCAAAGGTGGACCAAGAGCTTATCAATATCCTTCTTCCCAACGAAGCAGAATAATGTCCTTCTGAAACAAATCAAAATACATTAAAAGTATCCCTGCCTAAAAAGGCAGGGATACTTCTTTTTATCGAATCTTTTCGTTCACACCGCTCCACACCTTGCACATTGTCCAAGGTGCGTCCGGATCGCTCCAAAAGGGATCCGACGCTGGCAGTCCCAGCGGAAGAAACGCCGTCGAACACAAATACAAGCTGCCGGTAGAAATATAATTTTCCGCTAAACAAGGCTGTACACCGCACAGTCCCACCTGCAGCCAACCGTTTGCATCAAAGGTGTTTTCCGCTTCTAACGTACGGCGGATCACCGCCTCAAGCGCCCCGCGCACCTGCGCCGGCCTACATAAAGGCGGCAAATTATGCAAGTATGCCGCCTGCGCCAAAGCATGAAACGCGCCGCAGCGGTAAGTAATAGAGCGTCCCAAAGGCGGATAGCTTCCGTCAGGAGAAATCAACGATTCCTCTACCGCGGCATACCGTGCCGCGCGAACGACCGTCTGCTGCCGGAACTGTTCCAGATGCTCTTGCCCGTCACCGTAATATTTGCCGATCCGCGCAGTAATATCCACCAACATCGGATGGATTACATAGCTGTTATAAAAATCAAAGGCAAAGGATTCTCCGTCGCCGTAAGCGCCGTCCCCTTTATACCATTTTTCAAAGGCAAACATCGCATAATCCACATGCATCATATCCGGTTTTTGTCCCATTAAGGCAAGCGCTGTCTGCACCATGGCCGAAAACAGCAGCCAATTGCTCCGATAGCTTCTGATTCCCGCACTCTTTTGAAAAGCTGCAATCAAATTCTCTTTCACGCGCGGATCCTGCTTTTCCCAAAGCTCTCCGGGCGCACGCAAAAGGGCCTGCCCCAAAAATGCCGCATCCACCAAAGGCTGCGCACTGATCGGCGTCCCGTCCGGTGCATGATCCGAAAAATTACATACTACCGGTGAGGCCGGATCCGTTGCCGCATCAACAGCCTCCCTGGCCAGCGCCGCATATTTTTTACGCAGCGCTTCCTCCGCCGGATCGTTCTGCTCCTGTTCCAGCCATGGCGCCATACCGCAGAGAAGGCGCCCCAACGCCTCCAAATATGTAACCTGCAAACGGGCTTCATTCCCGGCCACAGGCATTTTTTTCTCACGCGAAACAAACGTATCCAATACAGGATCCGCCAGCCGCGTCAGCATTTTTACCCAATATTCCCGCATAATATCTCCTCCTTAAAAACTTTCAATCATTTTATCACACAATCTTCAGCCTAAAATAGGCTTGCTTCCATCAAACGCTCTAAAGCAGAATTTCATCACCGTCAGCAGGACAAAGCACCGGAAAGAAAAGCTGCAGCTGTGCAATCTCATCATATTTTTCCAAAGGATATACATGGGTAAAAGCCAGCTGCTTTGTACGGCATTTTTTCAGATACGGAAGCACCTGTTCGGGCGTAAAATGCGCCATCTCACAAACAATCAGCTCATTTTCATCTTCCCAGGCCGCAGCAGGAAAGTCCTGCCCCTCAAGCCGAACCGACATATCCCCCGTAAACAGAACGCGTTTTCCTTCCGCCTCCAGCAAAAACGCATAGGAAGGGCGATTTTGATAGGCAATATGCTTTGTCGGAAACGCCGTAACGGCGATATTTTCATCCTTATAAATTGTACCGGCAGTAAATACGCTGATGTCGATCCGCTCATTTCCAAACGGTCCACCTTTCAGCGCACTTAAAAAATCAATCAGCCTTCGTTTTCCGTTTTCTTCCGGTAACAGCACCTGGATTCTGCATTCTCTTTCAAAATATTCAATTGTCTCTAATAGCTCTACGGCTCCGGCAATATGGTCGCGGTGAAAGTGCGTATTGAACAGTGCCCGCACATTTTTCATGCTGCATCCGTCCTGAAGCGTAAGCGGATACACCGGCGCACCGGCATCGATATAGTAGATGCTCCCGCCGGTTTCTATCATCGTACAAGAGCAATACCTTTGCGCTGAAGCATAGCCGTGGCCCGTTCCTAAAAATTTGATCCGCATTATTTTTCCTCCCTGAAATGATTTTCCCTCCGTCAAAGCAGGGAATATGTTTCGCACAAACGGCGTGCCGAACAAATCACAAGCCTGCCCAAACGGGCAGGCGTTTTTTTAAATATTCGTCTCCAATGCCTGCCCTTTTTCATCCGAAAGGAACGCGGCCTCCATCACCTGCATCACACGGCGTACCTCGCCAAGCTGAATCAGGGGTTCAGCCTTATGATCGAGTACCGCGCACACGTTACGGTAGAAATCATGCACATCGCTTGCGGGAATCTCTAAATCATATTCATCCAGCGTCAGCTCGTCGCGGGGAGCCATGGTTTTAGTAATCCCGGCGGCGTTCTGCACCGGGGTAACGTCTTTCTCGTTCCAGGCCGTCAGGCGGGCCACATGGCATGGATGCCGCCAATCGTCAATAATGGCCGAACCTTTTTCCGCCTGCATATAAAAACGCGGCAGCGCAATAAAGTTATACGTGCCGACTTCTACATGAGCCGTGGCGCCGTCGGCAAAATACAGCTCCATTTTAAAGCCGTCGTCCACTTCCTGGTTGGTAATATGGGAAAAGGTGCAGTATACCTTTGTAATTTTTTCGGTAAAAATCTGCAGAACCTGATCGATCAAATGTACGCCCCAGTCCAGCAGCATACCGCCGCCATGCGCTTTTTCACAGCGCCAATCGCTGGGAATCCCCCGGGAGCCATGGATGCGCGATTCCACATTCAGCACCCTTCCGATCTCCCCGCTCTGCGCCAGCTGCTTCATAGCCAAAAAGTCCACGTCCCACCGCCGGTTTTGATGTACGGTAAAGAATTTTCCCGTTCTCTCCGCCGCAGCAATCATCTCATCCAGCGCGGCGCAGCTCATTTCCACCGGTTTTTCGCAAATCACATTCTTACCGGATTCTAAAGCTTTGATTACAAGCGCCTTATGCGCATCATTGGGGACCGCGATCACTACCGCGTCCACCTCAGGATCGGCAAAAATCGCCTCATTGGAATCATATACCTTTACACCGTTCTTTTCTGCGGCCTGACGGCGTACCTCTCTTATATCATAGGTGCCTGCCAGCACGCACACATCGCTTTGGGCAATCTGCGCGCAATGCCAGGCGCCCTGTCCGCCGTAACCGACTACTGCAATGTTTTTCATATCTCTACTCCTTATCTCTTTACAAGCCTGGAGCCTTCAGGCGTATCTTTGATATCATAGCCCGCGGCGTTGATTTCCTCCCGCAATTGATCGGAAAGCGCCCAGTTTTTTTCTTTTCTCGCCTGTGCTCTGGCGGCAAGTTTCTCCTGAAGCTCTTGCGGCACCTCTTCTTCCTGCGGCGGAATATACCCTTTTTCCAGATCCAGTCCCAGTACGGCGTCCATCCGCAGAGCAGTCTCATAGATCTCTCTTGACCTCTTGCCGCAGCGTAAAAGACTCCACAGAATACCTAAGCCTTTGGGAATGTTCAAATCATCGTTAGCCGCATCCATAAACTCGCGGTATGCCTGCTCACACAGCGTCCGGGTGCTTTCATCCCCTGCGGCGTCTTTATTGGCCTGCACCGCCTCCAATAATCGGATATACGCCTTCTGTGCCGCTTTCATGGCCTCCCAGGTAAAATTGATTTTATTTCGGTAATGGGCGTTTAAGCAAAAATAACGGAAGGAAAGGGGCAGGATCCCATTCTTTTTTAAATCCTCTACCGTATAGGTGTTGCCTAAGCTCTTGCTCATTTTGCCGTTATCCACCATCATGAATTCGCCGTGCATCCAGCAGTTTACAGCGGGATGTCCCAAAAGCGCAGTGGACTGGGCGATTTCATTTTCATGGTGAATCGGAATATGGTCTACGCCGCCGGTATGAATATCAAAGGTATCCCCCAAATATTTTCTGCCCATAGCCGAGCACTCAATATGCCAGCCGGGATATCCCATTCCCCAGGGGCTTTCCCATTGCTGCAGATGCTCCTTGGGCGCTTTTTTCCACAGGGCGAAGTCCGCCGGATGGTGCTTTTGATCATTAACCTCCACACGCGCGCCGGCCAGCTGCTCCTCCAAATCCAGCTTGGAGAGCACACCGTATTTTCCGTATTTTATAATATCAAAATAAATGCCGTCATCCGTTTCATAAGCATACCCTTTTTCCTGAAGACCTTTTACAAAATCGATCATTTCAGGAATATGCTCGGTAGCCTTGGGCACGATTTCCGGCAGACCGATATTCAGCGCGGCCACATCCTTTTTAAAAACTGCGGTATAATAGGCCGCGATCTCCAGCGGAGATTTCTTTTGCGCCTTTGCCGCCTTCTCCATTTTATCTTCACCGGAGTCGGCGTCGCTGGTAAGATGGCCCACGTCGGTAATATTCATTACCCCCAGCAGCTTATAGCCGTCACAGATCAGCACCCGGCGCAGAAGATCCATAAACACATACGTGCGCAGATTGCCGATATGCGCGTAATTGTACACCGTGGGGCCGCAGGAATACATTCTGACCTCTCCCGGGTGCAGCGGCTTTAATTCCTCTTTTTTCCCGGTAAGTGTATTGTAAACATACATAATAAACCCTCATTCTACGGATCGATTTTCATCAACCGCTTTGATTTTTTTACCAAAAAAACCGCTGTTTTGCGAATTGATTCCATTATATTATACCGCAACAAATTCTGCGGCGCAACTCCTTTGTACTAATATTATCAATTTTTTCATATTTTCTATTGGTGATTGATATGAGGAAAAAAATGATTTTCAATATTGGTATGCTTACCATAAGCAACATTGCCGTACGCTTTCTGGGCATGTTCTACAAAGTTTGGCTTTCACAGGCTATATCGCCGGTAGCACTGGGCATCTTCCAGCTTTCCATGTCCGTATACATGGTACTGATTACACCCGTGGCCTCGGGTTTGCCCAATGCCGTATCGCGTTTGAGCGCCAAATATATGAAGCAGGGCCACGCCGGCGCGGTACTGCTTTCAGGCCTGAAAATAGGTGCGGCGGTAACCGTTTTCAGCGGTGCGGTTATGCTGGCCGGCTGCGGATTTCTTGCCTCGGCCTTTCTGCATGAAAAAACCGCCTGGTGCGTGATTCTGGCTCTGATCCCCGCGGTAACGCTGGGCGCCCTGGCCTCGCTG
>URTC01000054.1 GCA_900550765.1 uncultured Clostridia bacterium
GAACACTTCAACCTCCCCCGTTGCATGTACAGCCAAAACATCCACAGGTTCCTTTACATATACCGCTCCGGCGATCCTTGTTCCGATAGAACCGTTTTTACGGAAATCAAAAGTTTTAAGTCCCTTGCGCGCGCGCATCTGCAATTCATAATCCACCGCAAGGGAACGCTTAGCATAGCCTTTTTCACTCCATACCACGATCTCCCCTTCTTCGGTGATCTGCCGGGCAAAAACAACGCTGTCCTCTTCCTCTAAGGAAATTCCCTTTACACCCGCCGTAACGCGGCCGGTTACACTGATATCGGAAATATCCATATTCAGGCTCATTCCGCAGCGCGTAATATACAACACACTCGCCTCTTTCTCGGAGAGCTCAGCATTTATCAGCGTATCACCTTCCTTCAGGGTAATTGCGTTAAATTTATTCTTTTTCACTGCGTATTCACTCAAAGGCGATATTTTGATCATACCGCGGCTGGTATAGAACAAGACTATTGTCTCCGGCAATACATTCTTATAGCACACCGCCAAAACGATCCGCTCGTTCTCCGCAAAGCCTTGGCACAGCCGGCCAGGAGCACAGCCCTTCTCTCTCCATTTATAATCAGGAATATCTTCAATCTTTATACGATAGCAATATCCCAGGGAAGAAAACAGCAGCAAATCCATATCCGTCTGCGCCTGTTCCACCAGCACCAGCGCATCCTCGGCCTTTACCGGTGCCTCTTTACTGGAAAGATTATAATTCTTTACCGAGGCACGGCGGATATACCCTGAACGGTCCACCGATACAACAACATCCTCTACCACCTTAAAGGTCTCCGCCGTCACCTGCTGCTCGGTATGGCCGTAAAGAATCTCCGTACGGCGCGCATCCTTATAGCGCCGTTTGATATCCTGCAAACTCTTTTTAATTACTGAATTCAATTTTGCCTTACTGGATAATATTTCTTCCAGCTCCGCGATCAGCGCACGAACTTCCTTCAGCTCTTTTTCCAATGTTTCGATCTCTAATCCCGTCAACCGCTGAAGACGCATTTCCAAAATTGCCGTGGCCTGACGGTCGGAAAGCTCAAATGTCTGGCGCAGCTTCTCTTTTGCCGTACGCACATTAGGCGAAGAACGGATGATCTTGATAACCCTGTCTATATTCTGTATGGCAATCATCAAGCCCGAAAGAATCTCTTCCCGCAGCCGCGCAGCATCAAGATCATGCCGCACGCGCTTGCGTTCCACTTCTTTCTGATATTCAATATAGTACTTCGTGATTTCAAGCAAACCCATCTGTTTGGGTTTTCCCTCGGCAATCGCCACCATATTTACGCCGAAGGTCTTTTGCATATTGCTGTATTTATAAAGATACTGTAAAATTTTATCCACATCGCCGTCTTTTTTTACTTCAATAACGGCGCGCAGTCCCTCTCGGTCAGATTCATCGCGGATATCGCTGATCTGCGTAAGCGGCCCTTTTTTCTCATTGACCATTTTCATAATCTCTACCAGCATAGCCGCCTTATTGACCTGATAGGGAATCTCGTGGATCACGATCAGCTTTTTACCGTTGCTGCCGTTTTCAATGGACGTTTTTGCCCGCATAATCAGCTTGCCGCTGCCATGCGCATAGGCATCCCGAATCGCTTCACCGTTAATGATGCTGCCGCCGGTGGGAAAATCCGGACCCTTGATATATTGGAGCATCTCCTCTAAAGTAATGCGCGGATTGTCGATCTGTGCAATAACGCCGTCGATCACCTCTGCTAAATTATGGGTGGGAATATTGGTAGCAAGCCCTACGGCGATACCGGTGGCGCCGTTTACCAGAAGATTCGGAAAACGCCCGGGCAGGATATCAGGTTCTTTGCGGGTATCGTCAAAGTTCAGCGACCATTTGACCGTATCCTTTTCAATATCACGCAAAAGCTCCAGCGCAAGAGGCGCCATCCGCGCCTCGGTATAACGGAAAGCCGCAGCAGAATCGCCGTCGATGGATCCAAAATTACCATGCCCGTCCACAAGCGGCGCGCGCATAACGAAATCCTGCGCCATACGGACCATCGTATCGTATATAGAAGAATCGCCGTGAGGGTGATATTTTGCCATCGTTTCCCCTACGATATTTGCGGATTTTTTAAACGGCTTATCCGGCGTAAGCCCCTGCTCATACATCACATAAAGCACCCGACGCTGAACGGGTTTTAAGCCATCCTCCACCCGGGGCAATGCACGTTCAAGAATCACATGTTCTGAATACGGGATCATGGAGCTGTGCAGCACATTCTCCATGGTTTGGGAGAGAATGACGCTGTTATCCTGAAACGGTTGATTTTTTTTGGCCATTTACTTTAAAACCCCCATATCCTTTGCAAATTCATCCACTTTATTAAAATTAGCGTTTTCGATAATATACTGCCGGCGGACGTCTACCTTATCCCCCATTAAAACCGTTACCAGCCGTTCAGCTTCTGTGGCATCCTCAATTGTAACTTTAACCAGCGTACGATGTTCCGGATTCAGGGTCGTATCCCACAGCTGCTCCGGATCCATTTCCCCCAATCCCTTATATCGCTGTATTACATAACCGCGGCCCATTTTCTCCGCCGCGGATATCCGTACCTCATCCGAATAGCAATAGAACAGTTCTTAGGTAGAGGTCTTCTCCAACCGATACAACGGCGGCGTACCGATATAAACATGTCACTCGGTAATCAAAGGCTTCATATAGCGGGAAAAAAAAGTCAGCAGCAGAGTACGGATATGCCCGCCGTCCTGATCCGCATCGGCAAGAATAATGATCTTATGATATTTTAAAAGATCAATATCAAAATCATCATCAATACCGGTACCCAACGCCGTAATCAAAGAACAAAACTCTTCATTGCCCAAAATCTGCTCAATTCTTCGCTTTTCGCTGTTGGCCGGCTTGCCCCGCAGCGGCAAAATTGCCTGAAACCGCCGGTCGCGCCCCTGCTTGGCACTGCCCCCGGCGGAATCCCCCTCTACGATAATCAGCTCGTTTTCCTCAGGCTTCCGTCCGGTACACGGTGCCAGTTTTCCTACAAGCGCCGTAACATCCAGGCTGTTCTTCTTGCGCGCAATATCCTTAGCCTTTTTTGCCGCTTCACGCACCTTGGCCGCCTGCACGGCTTTTTCCAAAATAACGCCTCCTACCGGTTCGTTCTTAGGGTTTTCCAAAAACTTTTCCAACTGTTCAGAAATAATAGCCTCTACAGCAGGCCTTGCTTCCACCGATCCCAGTTTAGCTTTGGTCTGTCCTTCAAATTGGATATTCTGCATTTTAACCGCAATGATAGCCGTCATGCCCTCGCGGAAATCTTCCCCGTTAAAATTACTGTCTTTTTCCTTCAGCACCTCTGTGCGACGGGCATAATCATTCAGGACCTTCGTAAGGGCTGACCGAAACCCCGTTTCATGAGTGCCGCCCTCTTTGGTAGGAATATTATTTACAAAAGAAACGATATTTTCGGTATAGGAATCAGTATATTGAATCGCCGCCTCAGCATAAATGCCGTTAACCTCTCCTTTTAACACGATCGGCTCCTCAAATACCGCGGTTTTTCCTTCATTGGAATATTTCACAAAATCTGCAATGCCGCCGCTGAAGCAATAATGCTTTTCCTTCTCCTGTCCGCTGCGGGTATCCAGCAAATGGATTTTTGAGTCCCGCATTTAAAAAAGCCAGCTCTTTCAGCCGGTGAGCAATCGTATCAAACTGAAAAGAAACCGTACCAAATACCAGTTTGTCCGGCTTAAAGGTTACAAGTGAGCCATGCTTATGGCAAGTTCCTATCTGCGTAATCGGCATTTTGGTGGCGCCGGAAATAATTTTTTTATCCGGCCCATACTTCCGTTCAAATTCGGCACGATAGGTTTTATAATCATGATATACCTCTACCGTCGTCCATTCTGAAAGCGCGTTGACCACTGACGCACCGACGCCATGAAGACCGCCGCTGAACTCATATTGGGTATTGTCAAACTTTCCGCCTGCGTGAAGCTGGGTAAAGATCACCTCCACACCGGAAATTCCCTTTTGCGGATGTATATCCACCGGCATACCGCGGCCGTTGTCCTCTACGCTGATGCTGTTGCCATCATAAAGCGTAACCGTTACCTCATCGGCATATCCGTTGGCGGCTTCATCAATCGCATTATCTACAATCTCCCACAAAAGATGATGCATTCCTTCCGGGCCGGTGGTACCGATATACATTCCCGGCCGCATGCGTACAGCATCAAGTCCTTCTAAAATTTTGATATCATTTGCATTATATCCCATCAAATTTCCTCCGGATCATTTAAAAACATCAATTTTACTCTCCTGTCCCTTTATCAAACGGAGAATATTCTGCCGGTGCATAAATAGCATTAAAAGCAACATGGCAATCAGGACGCAGATCTCGATCATATCGCCTCCGGCATCCAAAAAAGCATACAAAAACGTTGCCAGCAGCATCGTTGCAATGGATACCAGCGAATACTGCTTAATAAAAAGATTGGCCGCTGCTGCTAAAATTACCAGGGCTATCCCCAACAGCGGATTCATAACGATCAAAAGTCCCAATGAGCAGGACACGCCTTTGCCTCCCTTAAAGCCCATAAACACCGGAAAATTATGCCCCAAAATGGCAGCAAAGCCTCCGACAAAAATCTGCGGACAGGTGTAGCCGTAAAGCCAGTCAAATTCAAAAAAACCCTCGCCGATAATCAAGCAGCCTAAAACCGCGGCAAGCATCGCCTTTAGGGCATCGCCTACAAAGGTGGGAATCGCGTATTTCAGTCCCATATTCCGCAGCACATTCGTAGCTCCGGCATTTCCGCTGCCCATGGTGCGGATATCCTTTTTAGCAACGCTCCTCGCTATGATATTCGATACAGAAATATTCCCTAAAAAATAGCCGGCCAGAGCGGCGGCTATATAGCGCAAAACAAGGATCGGCGACATTACTGATCTTTCTCCTTTTCTCTAAGAATCAGGTGCATCGGCGTTCCATGAAAGCCAAAAGCTTCACGGAAAGTATTTTCCAGATAACGCTTATACGAAAAATGCATCAAAGAGGCATCATTTACAAAAAGTACAATTGTCGGCGGACGCACGCCTACCTGCGCAACATACTTAATTTTTAACCGCCGGCCGTTTTTCGACGGCGGCTCGTTCATCTGCATCGCGTCAGAAAGTGTATCATTGAGCACACCCGTAGGAATCCGCTTGGAAGCAGCCTCATAAATATCCGTTACCATAGATAAAAGCTTATGGGTGCGCTGTCCGGTTTTAGCTGAAATAAAAATATAATCCACATAATCCATAAAAGCAAGATCTATGCGCATTTTCTTTTTAAATTTTTCGCTTGTACCCGTGTCCTTTTCAATCAGATCCCATTTATTAACCACAACCAGGCAGGCCTTTCCCTGCTCCTTCACAAAGCCGGCGATCTTTACATCCTGTTCCGTCATGCCGGCCTCCGCGTCCAAAACAATCAATGCCACATCGCACCGACGGATGGCATCCAGTGAACGGATCACGCTGTAGCGTTCCACCGTACCTTCATCAATCGATTTTTTCCGGCGAATACCGGCAGTATCAATCAGCACATATTGCCGGCCTTCAAAAGCAAAAGGGGTATCAATCGCATCCCGCGTGGTACCGGGAATATTGCTTACAATGGAACGCTGCTGTCCCAGCAATTTATTTACCAAAGAAGACTTTCCCGCATTAGGCTTTCCTACAACGGCAATTTTTATCGTTTGATCCTCCGCTTCTTCCTCCAGGTTATGCGGAAAATTTTCCACCACCCGATCCAGAAGATCACCGATACCGGTCATATTCAGCGCAGAGATCGCTGCGGGTTCCCCCAGCCCCAAAGAATAAAAATCATATACGCTTTCCTCCTGCGAAGGACCGTCCACTTTATTAATAACCAAAATAATATGCTCATGGCGGCGGCGAAGATACTCCGCCACATCCCGGTCAGCCGAGAGCATCCCCTGCCGGGCATCGGTAAAGAACAGAATTACATCGGCCGTATCCACGGCGACCTCTGCCTGGCGAAGCATCTCCGTATAAAAAACATCTTCGCTTTTAAGCTCAATTCCCCCGGTATCAATCAGAGTAAAAGTATGATCCAGCCAGGTCACATCCGTATAAAGTCTGTCGCGCGTAACGCCGGGAGTATCCTCTACAATAGAAAGGCGTTTGCCCGACATCTTATTAAAAAAAGTAGATTTGCCTACATTGGGCCTGCCTACAACAGCTACCAGTGGTTTCATTTCAATTCTCCGTCATTCCGATAAGCGCCCGGGCAAACTCGCCTCCGGTGCCGCCTATGGGCGTTATTTTTTTATTGATCCAGCCAGCTACATCTTCAACCTTCATATCATCCAAAAATTTTCCGTCCTGCCCCCGCAGCATGACATCCGAAATAAAGACCTCGCTGCCCAGATCTTTTCTTTCAAGCTGTACAGCAATATCCCTGCCGGTAAGCAAGCCCGTAACCGTAATAGATTCTCCAAAGAAGAAATTGGTTATAGGATATATATTCACTATAAGGTTAGGATATTTCTCTTTTAAAATTTCATACATCTGTGTTAAAAAATCCGCAGCGGACACGCCTGTAGCTACCGATACTTTTCGGTCAGCGATCCAAGGCGGAAGCTCGGGCAGTGCTTCCAGCATTTCCTGCTTAAACTTCGCCATCAGGCCCACGCCGTTTTCTATCTGAGCAAAATCCTCATACTCTTCTGCCGCAGGAATAGGCACCCCGCCCTGCACATAAAATTCATCCGAGGGAAAAATAAAGCGTGTCCCTTTAAAATCCAAACAGCTCTCCTGCCATTTTTGTATTTCTTCCACAATATGCCGTGCATCCGAAGGCGAGAACCGTTTAAGTTTTGCCAAATTCTTTCTATGATAGGTAAGCCCCACGGGAACAACAGCCAAACTTTTGCAATGCGGATACAGCGTAAAAAGATCCTCAAAAGTCTGACGAAGATAATGGCCGTCATTAATATCCGGACACAGCACTACCTGCGTATGAAAACTGATCCCCGCCTCGGCAAAACGCCGCAGAATCGGCATAATCTCCTGTGCGCGGGGATTTCCTAAAATATACCGGCGCAGCTGTGGATCCGTAGCATGTACCGAAATATACAAAGGAGAGATCTTTTGCTCAATAATCCGGTTGATTTCGTTTTCCGACACATTGGTCAGCGTTACATAATTGCCAAACAGCACTGACATGCGCCAGTCATCATCCTTTACGTACAATGTACTGCGCATATTTTTCGGCAGCTGATCCACAAAGCAGAAAATACATTTATTGCAGCATCTGCGCATTTGCAGAAGATCGTTTTCAAAGCAGAGCCCCAAATGCTCCTCATCGTATTTTTCAACTTCATACAGCGTAGCCTCACCGGAGGAATCGATCACCGTCAGCGTCAGCTCATTCAAGGCGTCATAATATTGATAATCCAAAAGATCCCGCACGGGTTTTTCATTGATGGCAACCAGCGTATCTCCCGGCTGTATTCCAAGTTCGGCACACACCGAACCCTCTTCCACGCCGATGATTTTATGGCGCATACTATCCCTCCCGCCGAAATAATAAGTATACAAAAGAAAAGCGGCATCCGTAAAAAACACAGTCCAGAAGGAATCACCGCATAGATATAGTATAACCCTATAATATTATACCATATATCCCGTTATTTTTCAAGTAAAAATACCGCGCGTATTTTTATGCCGCCCCACAGTGCATCTGCATAGCCGCGGATATCCTGCCGCGCTGTCTGCGCAGCAAAACTCAAAATTCCGTCATTCGAATCAGCTCCGGCAGAGCCTCCTCAAAGTTTACACCGTACCAGCGCCTGTCAGGATCCAGCAGAGTTTTCTCCATCGAAGCATAAGTAAAATCCACAGCGGTCTCCAAAGCCTTTTGAACCGGGAACTTCCGCGTCAGCATTCCTGCCAGCACCGAAGCAAAAATATCGCCGGTACCATGAAAAGTCTTCCGGATCCGGGGACGGAAACAGGTAAAAACATCTCCGGTATCTCTGTTATAAACTGCAGCTCCCATCTGCTCGCCCCGAAGGATCCCCGTCAATACAACAATCTTCGGCCCCAGGCGAGCAAGCCGCTTCATCATTTTTTCTATATCCTCCTGCCGCTCGCTGTTTAAAACAGCAGTTTCCTTCAACAAGAACGCCGCTTCCGTCAAATTAGGAACAATAATATCTGCTTTTGCACACAAACACGCCATTGCCTGCGGAAAGCTTTTGTCAAAACCAGAATACAGCCGGCCGTTATCACCCATAACAGGATCTACCAATACCAATCCGTTCTCTTTAAAAACCTCTATAAAATCGCTTACCAGCTGAATCTGCCGGGGAGATCCCAAATATCCGGTATAAATGGCATCAAAGTGCAGCTTTTGTTTTTTCAGCGCAGCAGTGATACCGGGAAGTTGTTCGGTAAGATCAAAAAACGCAAAATCAGAAAATGCCGTATGGGAGGAAAGCACTGCGGTAGGGATCGGGCACGCCTCCACCCCCAATGCCGACAAAATCGGTATGGCGACCGTCAATGAGCATTTTCCTACACAGGAAATATCCTGCAGTGTAACAATTCTTTTCATATTTTTCTCCCCAAAGCAAAGAATAGCGGGGGCCGTCTTTTCCCGGCTGTTCCCTTTAAAAATATTTTTCAGTAATCCCGCTTTATTTTCCTTATTTTATATTTCTTTCTCCCGGTTGTCAAATACAGAAGAAATCCGCAAAAAAATCAAAAATTCCGGCAAAAAATATTTGACAGCCTTTTTTTTGCATGCTATAATTAGAAAAAAATAAGGAAAAGCGATGACGAAGAGGGTATTAAGCGTTTGATTTTCAGAGAGTCGGCGGTCGCTGCGAGCCGGCAATCAATCTTATCCACACCTATCA
>URTC01000055.1 GCA_900550765.1 uncultured Clostridia bacterium
CAACAGAGTATCAGATCGGTCAGCATGTTGTGTTTTCCACCTGTTATCGTTCCAGCACCGATCCTATCAGCAAGGCCATCAGTGCCGATAATATGCTGCGCAACCATGGTGTGATCACTAAGATCGTTGCGGGAGCGAGAAATCCGTATTTGCTGGATAATGGTCTTTGCTGGGTCAATAACGGAGATATCCGGGGATTTTATAAGTAAATTTGTTTTTTCCGCAAAAAAGCAGAAGGTATTAGAAAGCCTATTTCGTAAAAAGGTCTTCTCCGTTTGCTGTACAACCATAGGAATATATTTTGCAGGGCAGCATGATATTTTGCTATGCTGTCCTGCTCTTTTTTGCTGTTCAACGGTCTGACGATCCTCGTTCTGTTTTCATTTTTCTTTGTTTGGAGCAGAGAGCAAGCCAAATAAATGCGTGCCCATTGGTCTTTGGGAACCGCTTTCCCTAAAAAAGCCAAAAGGCTTTTCCGAGGTTCCGGTACTGAGAAAATCCGCTTGCCTTTCTCGGATTCAGTATTGCATCGGAAAGGAGAAATTTTTGGCGTTTTCGCTTAGTAAAGATATAAAAGAGCCAAGGCAGAATCAAAATATTTTTGCTTTCATGTGTTTTATCGCTCAATATAAACCTGTACTTCATAAGTCCATTGCAAAATACCTGATACAATTACAAGTTGTACTGTAAATGTCGGATCTGCCCCATATTCTGTTTGCGCTATATGCATTAACTCGTACAACATTTGTTCTCTATTTTCTTCGGTACAGTTAGCGCATAGATATTTTCCTTTTGGCAATACCTTTATTCCGTCCATATCTACATAACGAATACAGACGGCAAATAGCCTTGTTATTCCGTTTTCGGTGTAAATACCGGCTAAATCCTCAAAGGAAAACTGCTCTTTTAAGGCGGGAGTAATTTGATCATAAAAATGGCTAAGATAATTCCAGAGATTATCAAGTGTCGGCTTTTCTAAGGTGTCTGACAGCAAAATAACGCGTTCTGGATACTCTTTAAGAAACGTACCATTGAACTTTTGTTGTCCCTGTAATTTTCTTTCATAGTCCGCTTTTGCCAATTGGATTTTGGATTTGCTGTACTGGAGTGCTGCTATTTTTTCATCAGCTCTTTTTTCTGCCTGCGCTAAAAAACTCACAATTTTTTCAAGATCGTCATATTCTAAAACCTTTTTTATCTCCTGCAAAGGCAGATCCATAAGCTGTAAAGCACGTATTGTATTTAGACGGACAATGTCTTGTTCGGTATAATAGCGGTAATTTGTCCATTCGTCTTTTTTGCTGGGCTTCGCTAATCCAATGCGGTCATAATGCCGCAGCGTTTCGGTTGTTGTATGGACAGCCTTTGCGGCTTCCCCAATTGAAAAATATTTTTTCATTTTTTTATTTTTTCCTATTGACATTTGTGTTACACAAAGATTTATAATACATTTTAGCATAAGATATTGCAAAAAGCAATAGATATTCAAATGTTGTTTAGGAGGAATGGCTGCATGATAGAGCTTACACAAGTAACAAAGCAGTACGGGCAAGCAACTGTATTAAAAAACATTACGTTGTCGATTGATGAACCGGGCATTTATTGCCTGCTTGGCAGGAATGGCGCAGGCAAAACAACGCTGCTCAAATCCATTGCCGGGTATCAGAATATTACAAACGGCATTATTAAAGTGGACGGTAAGACAATAACAACATCTACTTTGGATACAGGCGTCAGTTATATCGAAAACTTTGCAAAACATTTTAATCTTCCGGTGCGGAAGCTGCTGCGGCTTGCTTCGGAAGTAAACCCGAACTATGATTATGATTTTGCTTCGGAAATGATGGACCGCTTTGCGTTGGAGGGAAAAAAGAAGTTTCATCATCTTTCTCTTGGCATGAAGACAATGGTTTCCACGATTATCTGTTTGGCAAGCAATAAAAATGCGATACTTTTAGATGAACCCGTCCTCGGCTTCGACGCCATTATGCGTGTGGAGTTTTACGATATGCTGACGGAGAGTTTTCAGAAACACCCGCGCATTATCATTGTGTCCACCCACATCATTGAAGAAATCGCAAAGACAATTCAAAAGCTGATCATTATTGATAAAGGAAGTATTCGTTTTTTTGATACCTTACAATCGGTTGAAACAAAAGCATTTCGTATCAGCGGACTGCAAAAAGACGTAGAGGCTGCAACCCAAAACCTGAATATCATTGGACAGGATACAGTTGGAGGTCTTGTCACAAGGTATATCTTTGATAACCCGCCAAAGCAGACGGCTTTGTTGGAAATTCACCCGTTGTCGTTACAGGATTTCTTTATTCAAATGGTAGGGTATAAGGGAGGTGCAAGAACATGACTGCTATCTTTGCAATCATAAAACGCTTGCTTGCAAGCAATAAAATCAGTTTCATCATTACGGTTCTTGTAGTGCTTTGCGCTACATCTTCCGGCGACGTTGTTTTAAGTAACGGAAATTATACTTGGCTGCTTGCTCTTTTGACTCCATTCTTTTTTGTGTTTTATGATTTTACCAAGCTCATGCATTTAGGAGCGAGCAAAAAAGATTTCTTTTTGGGCTGTCTAATCAGCTATGGTTTTTTAGCGTTTTGCATTTCCCTTGTCAACACAATCATACATCTATTGATTGATCCCATATATCCCGCGCAAACCGTTATCAATATGATGGATGTGTGTCGATGGACAGAAAACGGGATTATCGTTGCCGCATTGCAGCAGATGTTCTTTTTGCTGCTTGTTATGGTCTTTCTTCATGTGCTGTTATCCATGCAGCCGCATTGGTATGGGTGGCTGATCGACGCAGTGTTCGTTGCAATTATTTGTATTTTTACGCCGATTGCACCATTACGCGCTGTCTTGGCTGGATTTTTTCAGATTATTATGCTCAACAGCAATGCTGTTCTGCACATTGGGATTTGTCTGTTACTAAGCGCGGCACTATCTCTCGGCGGGCTTGCGGTCTTAAAAAGAAAAACTTTATAGACAAGAGGGATAGTCATGATTCGAGTAAAGGCAGTTGACGCACAAAATATATTGGATGTGTGCAAATTGAAAACAAGCCAGGATAGCATTGGTATGATAATGAAGGGATATTCTTGCTGCAACGCAATTTCCATAGCGGAAACAAAATATCATTCGGAAATGTACCCCAATGCAATTTATAATAACAATGTGCTAATTGGTTTCTTTTTGTATAAACGCACAGAAAATCATCCCGAAACGGCGACTATTTGCCGTTTTATGATAGATGATAGATTTCGACAGAAAGGGCTGAAGGAAAAAGCTTTAGAGTATATTTTAAGAGGTTTCAAAATTCAAGGCGTTAAAAACGTAGTGTTCATAATAAATAACGCAAATGAAAAGGCGAAGGATCTATATCTTTCTTTCGGGTTTCACTTTACTGGGGAAATTGATAAAAAGATAAGTTGCTATGCGTTAGAATTGTAAATTTAATTTATGAAATATGGAGGATTTAAAATGAAAAAAATCATTTCATTTGCAGTATGTTTTGTGTTGGGCAGTTTTGTATTGGCCGGTTGCTCCGACAGCAACGATCCGTTTGCGCAAAAGGAATATGCGGTCGATGGATCGCAAATTGAGGAAATTCGTATTGATGTACGTGACAGGCAAATTGAAGTGCTGTTGTCCCAGGACGAACAAGTCCATATTCAATATTATGAAAATGGGAAAGAGTATTACGATATTTTGGTTTCCGATCAAAATGTGTTGACGATGACAAGTATAAGCGATAAAGAATGGACGGATTATATTGGGATAAAACCTTCTGCCGAAGACCGGAAAATATCGTTGCAGATACCGAATGCCGTTTTAGAAAACCTTACGCTATCTACAACAAACGCGGATGTAATACTTTCCGCATTGGCGGTAACCGGAAGCATACGTATTTCCTCTAACGGCGGAAACATTACCTTTGGAAGGTTAGATGTGGGAAATGCCTTGTCTTTAACCGTTAAAAATGGGGATATTTCAGGAACCGTTATCGGAAGCTATGAGGCTTTTGCTGTTCAATCAGAAAGCAAAAAAGGCCAAAGTAATTTGCCGGACAATAAAGAAGGCGGCAAAAAAACGCTCAAGGTATCCAGCAATAACGGCGATGTTAATGTTGAGTTTGCAGACGAATCCCTGTAATGCTGAAAATCGTTTTTTAGCCGCAAAAAACTTTGCTTTGTGTGTTTTGGAGAAGAATTAGAAAAGATATATTTTTACTGCCGTCCTTTTAATAAGGGAGAAATTCGTTTGTAAATCAGAAAGGTGATTGCGGCATCCAGCATATATTTGATAAAATTGAAGGGAATATTAAAAACAGCCAATGCTTCTGCCAAGGAGCGTATTGAAGGCATGAAAATTCGGTATGCATCTAAAATAGCTTCCATAGGCATAAAGTTGGTATAAAAGGGATAGGTGATAAAATAATTGACTGGCAGGCTTATCACTGCTGCACTGAGAGCCCCTATGGCTGCCCCTAAGAAAGCACCTTTTTTATTCTTATGCGCTTGATAAAGCAGCCCTGCGGGAATGACAAATGCAGCGCCTAATAAAAAATTAGCCAGTTCGCCCACGCCGCCGGTAGTGGTATTCATTAAATGCAGGATATTTTTTAAAAGGCATACCGCTCCGCCCCAAAGCGGTCCGGCTGCATAGGAGGCGATAAGCGCCGGCAGCTCGGAAAAATCAAGTTTGATAAATGGGGGCATGATGAAGGAAACCGGCATTTCCAGCAGCATAAGGATATAAGCAATGGCGGTAAAAATACCGGTTAAAACAAGTTTTCTGGTAGCTTTCATAAAAAATTCCTCCGTTTTTTCTCGGAGCGGGCAGCGATAAAAAATCCCCTGAAGGAAGATTCAGGGGGGAATATCAAAAATAACGCAGAGAATTTCTTTTATCCGGACTGTACCGTCGGTAACGGAATCACACCGTTTCTGCTTTCGCTCGCGGACTTGTGATCATAAAGACCCATTACCGCCGGTGGGGAATCGCACCCCGCCCCGAAATCTCGCTTTTATTATATACCTGCTTTTAAATAATCGTCAAGTGCTTTTTATACGTTAAAGCGGAAGAGTGTGATGTCACCGTCCTGCATAATATATTCCTTTCCCTCCGAACGCACAAGGCCGTGCTCCCGCGCTGCTGCATAAGAGCCGTATTTCATAAAATCGTCATAGGAGATGATTTCAGCCCGGATAAAGCCGCGTTCAAAATCCGAGTGGATTTTTCCGGCTGCCTGCGGAGCTTTGGTGCCTTTTGTGATTGTCCAGGCGCGTACTTCGGTCTCGCCGGCAGTCAAATAGGAGATCAGTCCCAGCAAACGGTAACTGGCTTTGACCAAACGGTCCAGTCCGCTTTCTGTCAAGCCGTATTCCCCTAAAAACAATTTTCGTTCTTCAGGCTCTAACTGCGTCAGTTCTTCTTCAATGCGGGCGGAGATCGTCAAAACCTGATCGCCGTCTTTTTCTGCTAAGGCGGTAAGCTTTTTTACGTTTTCAGAATCTTTTCCAATCTCTTCCTGTGCAATATTGGCCGCATATAAGATGGGTTTGGTGGTCAATAGGAAAAAGCTTTGTGCCATCTGTTGCTCCTCTTTTGTCATCTCCATAGCGCGCACGGGTTTTTCCTGCTGCAGCTGTTCTATCATGCGCTGCAGAAGCTCTGCTTCAGCCTGCGCATTTTTATCATTGCCTCGGGCTGCTTTTTGTGCTTTTTCCAGCCGCTTTTCGCAAGTTTCAAAATCGGCTAAAATCAATTCCAAATGGATGGTTTCCACGTCCCGTACGGGATCAATGGACCCGTCGACATGAATGATATCCGCATCCTCAAAACAGCGTACTACATGTACAATGGCGTCTACTTCCCGAATATGAGAGAGAAATTTATTTCCCAGCCCTTCTCCGCGTGATGCTCCCCTCACCAAACCGGCAATATCTACAAATTCAATGTAGGCGGGTGTTATTTTTTGCGGATGATAGATTTTTGCCAGCTCATCCAGCCGCTTATCGGGTACCGCCACTACGCCCACATTGGGTTCAATGGTGCAGAACGGGTAGTTTGCGGCCTCCGCGCCGGCATTGGTAATGGCGTTGAACAATGTGCTTTTGCCTACGTTGGGCAGGCCTACGACGCCTAATTTCATAAATAACCTCCTTTGCGCGCTGAGCACGCAGACACGATAGTTGTATTATAATATAAAATAGTGAAAATGGCAAAGAATTATTTGACTAAAAACTTTTTTCGGTGTAGAATGAAGTCAAAATTTAATGCAGAGTAGATGGTATGCGCTGAAGCAAAGTTTGCGGCAGGGAGCCTGTTTGTTGTCCGCAGCAGCGCTTCTTAGTGTTACGGGATGGGAAGTTGCCCGTAAACAAGAAACGGATCTCCGTTTGTGATATACCATTGCATCCGCTGCAAAGGATGCCACTACTCTCCTTAAAGCAAACGTTTTGCCGGAAAAGGGCAGACGGAATGAAAGGAGATTTTTTTGTGGAACAAAAAAAACAAACTATATTTTCAGGTGCTTATTGGGCAGAAGCCGCAAAAGAGCTGACCAATGTAAAAATGCTGGTGTTTGCCGCATTGATGATCGCGCTGCGGGTGGTGCTCAAATCGGTACAGATTCCCATTGTACCCAATCAGCTTCAGGTAGGCGTAGGTTTTTTGGTAAATGCGCTGGGTGCAATGACCTTTGTTCCTGTAATGGCGGTCATTGCCGCAGGGATCAGCGATACGGCAGGAGCGCTTTTCTTTCCCTCGGGCGCATATTTTTTCCCTTTTATTTTTGTAGAGATTGCCGGTTCTTTGCTGTTTGCACTGTTCTTTTATAAAAGAAGGATCACGCTGCCGCGGATTATTCTGGCCCGATTATCAGTAGTGGCTGTATGTAATTTTATATTGAATCCCCTCATTATGCGCATATATGTCGGAGAATCTTATCAGTTGATTACGACGCTGCGCGTAGTAAAAAATGTGGCGATGTTTCCGGTGGAATGTTTGCTTTTGGTGATTTTCCTTCGGGCAATGGCACCGATTTTGAAGAGCGTGGGGCTTTGCCGGGCAGAAGTTGGGGAGTTGAAGCTAAATGTATGGAAGATTGTTGTACTGGCGCTGTTTTCTATTCTTGCGGTGATAGGCTTTATGCTTTACCGGGAATATACCAAGCCCGGAAGCATTCCCTTTTTGAATTTTATTCATTGATTTTTTCCCTTGTTTGCAGTGCGGCGATTCGCCGTAGGGGAATATATTTGCGCGGCAGAAAAAACTGCCGCGCTTTTTGCATAGTAAAAAAAGATAACGCGATTTTTATGTATCCAGAAAAAGATCGCGTTATCCTTTTATTATTTATTCTGTCTCCGGTGGTGTTGTAGCCGGTGCTTCTGTTTCAGATGGAGCCGTGGGCGGATTGGTTTCCGGCGGATCGGTGGCCTCAGGTGGATCTGTTGGCGGCTCTGTTTCCGGCGGATCGGTCGCCTCGGGCGGGTCTGTCGGCGGCTCTGTTTCCGGCGGATCCGTGACTTCGGGCGGCTCTGTCGGCGGATCCGATTCCGGAGAATCGGTCGGATCCGTGGGTTCTGTCGCTGGCGGCGTAGGTCCGGGCGTCGGTTGTTCAGAAACCGGCGGCGCTGTCTGGGGCGGCGCGGTAGGATCATCGCCTTGCGGCGGCATCGTGATAAAGCTGGCAGAAGGCATCGGCGGGGGCGTCCAGGGACCATCCGGCAGAGGCGTAGGTGTAGTGGAATTTTGCATATTTTCATGGATTAGGTCATCAATAGCCGGATCGTAGTTCAGTGCAATATCCTGCCAAGTTTGGCCGGAAAGTTGTTGTTTTTGCAGGGTAGAAAGGTTGATGCGGCAGATAGTCTCTCCCGTGTCAAGCGGAGTGGTATAATACAGCCAGTTGCCCTCTATGGTCAAATTGCGGCAAAGAATATCTGAAGAAAGCTGAAAGGAGCTTTCGCCGTCAAGCATTTTAAGGTATAGAGAACTTGCATCACTTTCATTGGCGAAGATCATCAGACGGTTATATTGCTGTACCTGATTATAGGCACGGTCGATTATGGTAATCGCTTCGTCTTCGGTAGTAGCGCCCAGCGGGATCGCATACCCCAGCTTATTGCCGTAATATTTGCGGTATCCCATCATGCCGTCTGCGATAAAAGGGATATCCGCTCTGAAATCCAATATCTGTGTATTTTCACCTGTGGAGGTATCATACCGGCAGATGCGTTCTGCTTTTATGGAGGCATTTTGTGTATAATAAATGGATCCTTTGCTGTAAAACGGATCTGCGATTTCACGGTTTAAAAGTAAGGAATACTCACTGCCGTCTTTTTGGATGCGGCATAGGGCGTTGCGCGATGCCGCGTTGCAGAAATATACCCAATCCCCCGCGCAAAGTACATATTCCTGGCAGTTGATATCTGATAATTTAATCGATTCGCTGCCGTCACAGGCAGTTTTATACAGCTTGCCGTTATCGCTCAGATTGCTGTAGTACAGCCAGCCATCGGAATGATTTAAGTTTGCTGCAGCCGCTTCCGTAATTGCCGATGCCTGGCTGCCGTCGGGACGAGACCGATAGATTCGGCTGCCGTCGCTGACGTTGATATAATACAGCCAGTTGCCTACCAGTGCCGCTACTGCACCGCCCTGTGCGTTATATCCTGTGGTTTCCACCGCAGTAAAGGCGTCAAACGCATTGGCTTCATAGGGGGTAAGCTGGAACATATCGGATAAAATCAAAGGATCATAATTTCCCATACGGGTATATTCAGGTGTGGTAGAAAAATTCTGGTATCGGGTGGCCTGTCCGCTTCGTACTTCAATATGCAGCTGTGTATCGCCGGCGGGTTTTCCTGCACCGCCGCCGTAGCCTAAAAGCGTGCCGGCCGATACCCGTCCGCCGG
>URTC01000056.1 GCA_900550765.1 uncultured Clostridia bacterium
CCAGGTCTCTCCTAAAACGTCTACACTGGAAGCATCGATATCTACCGGTACCGGAGTTTCTACCACTTCGCCATCTGTTGTTGGTTTCTCTGTTGCAGGACTACAATTGGAAAATATTCCTGATGTCACAGTACAGAGCACTAACGGTATTAAAACTTTCTTCCATATCATTTCATAAAATACTCCTTTCTCTTTTTTGCTATGACTGCAAATACTGCGGCAGCCATTATACCTGAACAGAAAACAAACCAGTTCAACATATCGCCCGTTATCTTAGGGTCAGAAACAGCCTCCGTTAAAATTTTTGCATTACTGGAAGACACAGTCATTAAAAAATCTACCGGAAAGCCCGAAACCGTAATAGACGTTCCTTCTGGCAAACTATTTCCGCCTTCGGCATTTTGAATATCAAACCGCGGGAAGAGTGCACTAATCTCATACAATGAATTTTCTACGACTATCTTACCATCTTTTAATTGACAAGAATATGTAATATTCTTTGCTTCTCCAGGCTGAAGTAGAACATATTCCGCTTCTTCGGGTGCTTTCCATTGCTTATCATGCAGAAGCTGCATGGAAAAGCGCACAGAAAGAGCCTCTTTACCGGAATTTCTTATCTGCAAAGTTTTCGTAAGTGTTCCATTTTTTACATCTGCCTGTGTAATACTTCCTGTCGCCGAACCGTTGGTAATATACAATGTTTGGTTTTGATTCTCATATGCTTCGCTTAGCGTATATTTCACGGCATTCACAGTAATTTCCTCTGACACGTTTTTATTAAGCACAGCTTCTATTTCCGCAATATCATACAGCAGTGTTGTTGTATAGCGATTATTATCCTCCGCCATTGCATAAAGCGCCCCGTCCCCTTGAATATAAATTACTGTTCCAGCCGGTACTACAGTGTCTGCGCTTATCATCGGTGCGGACTGAACAAAAAACCGATACCACAGATTCGTTAAATAAATGCCGTCTTCCATTGTACTTTCTTCTTTAAGCAACACACTGATCTTTTCACTACCATATGCAGGAATTTTCACAAGTTCTCCGGGCTCACTAATCGATTGCCACTGGGAATTTTGAACCGTAGCCATTAAATAAATATCCTGTTCCGAAGCATTAATTACTGTAAAAGTTCTGGTAACAATACCTTGTACAAAATCTTCGGCAGAAAATGCAATTTTGTTTTTACTTGCTCCAATATAATTGGAAATATCATTTCCCTCTGTTATTCCTTTCATTTCAGCTTTCAATGCCACAGGTTTTTTTGCGGGTGCAGGAGGCTGAATACTGTTTTTAATTTCCGTATCATCCCAAATTGCTTCTGCCCTATACACATCCGTTTCATGAATCATGCTGAAAAAACTACTATCACCCTGAAGATAAAATACCGTTCCCGGAGCTACCATATGTTCAACTTCAGTGGAAATATTTTTATCACTTTGTACAAAGATCCGATACCAGCAATCAGAAAGATATGTATCCCCTTCTTTTACCTTGCTTTCCTCCAGCATTACATCCACCGTTTCTGCTGTATGTGCAGGAATACAAATAAGTCCATCGCTGCCGCCAAGTCTTTGCCATGCAGAATTCTCAATCTGCACTTGTAAATAAAGATCGTGATCTGAAGCATTGGATACAATCATTTCCTTTTTCATCTGCCCGTTTTCAAAATCATTAGCAGTAAACGCAATATTTTTACTTAAATCTCCAGCATAATTGGAATTCCAGTTTTTTGTTTGAGCAAGCATTGTAATTTTAAGAGCAACAGCATCTTTAACCAAAGGGGGAAGTGCATCCGCTACTGTTAACGTAATACATCAATCACTAAGCCATTCAAAAACCTCTGCATCGGCCTGAATATAAAACTCTGTTCCCTCAGGTACTGTTTGCCACGAGGTGTCAACAACGCCGATTCTATACCAGATTTTCGTTAAATATTCCTCATCTGCTTTTGCATCCGTCTGCTTAAGTTCAACCGTAAATGTTTTACTTTCTTCCGGCGCAAGATTTGCCCAATCACTCGCAGTACCGATATCCGTCCAATCATTTACCAAATATGGTCTGCATTTTAACGTAATTTCCGAAGTATTGGTAATAGTAATCTGTTTTTTATAAACGCCGTTATTAAAATCACTATCATCGAAAGTAAGATAACTCCCATGATCACCTACACACTGTGCAGTACCATTCATAATAACCTTTACAATAACATCTTTATTCTCTTCTGCAGCAACGGTGAATATCGCGGACGCATAAGATATCATAACAAAAAGAGCCATTATAATACTGATTATTTTTTTCATTTTTCTTAATCCTTTCTATCAATACTCTTCAACAAAATTCCCTTTATCGATACATCGGTCCATAATTTTTGCAGGCCGCAAAATCAGCGCTCTCTTTCTCCTGCGTACCTATCAACCCCCAAGCCTGCGGCCGGAAGATTTTCTCTTCGCCGATATTATGCATACTTACCGGAATCCGCAGCATACTGCAAAGCGTAATCAGCTCACTGCCGATATGGCCGTGCACCCATGCGCCGTGATTTGCTCCCCAATTAGCCATTACCGAATACACATCCGTAAACGCGCCCTTTCCCGTAAGCCGGGGAGCGAACCATGTGGTAGGCCAGGTAGGATCGGTACGTCTATCCAGCAATTCATGTGTTTTTTCATCCAGCACACAGGTATACCCTTCTGCAATTTGCATGACGGGACCGATACCGTCTACCAGACAAAGACGCGCCATCGTTACCGGCATTTCTGCCAGAGTTTTAAAATGACTGGAAAAGCCGCCGCCTCGGAAATATTCATAATCTGCCCGGCACCAATCACTGTTTTCAAGGCAGGCAGAAATATCTGCGTCCGTCATATTACACCATTCCTTCATACATCCCCTGCCGTTTTCATCCCTGGCAGCTCCGGTGGCATCGAGCGCAGTGGCACCGGAGTTGATCAAATGCATCAAACCGTTTTTCGCATATCCCTGAAGCTTGGTACCCGTTACACGCTCCACCGCTTCCGGAGACCAATAGGTACGAACATCGGAAAACAACGGTGCTTTACCGGTTAACAAATTCAAAAGCAGCATCGTTACGCCATTCAGATTATCATTTTCCGTTGCCAATACCGTGGGCGCACCTTTACCGTTCCAGTCAAATGTCGTATTTAAAATCGATTCGGCAAAATCGCCGTTGGGCAGCCAGTCCGTCCACATCCGCTGTCCCTGGAATCCGCCCGCAATACCATTACGGCCCAGCGCCTCTTCATGCCAACCAAGTACGTCCAGTTTTTGATTTCCATGCATGATATCTTTGATAATGATAGCCATCTTAGTTACAAATTCCCAGTCCTTATCCGGCGGAACGACCTTGCTTTTTTGAATAATTTCCGGAAGATTCTTTCCCGCGTTTTTATCAAAGCCCTCCCGGCAGTTTTTCCTTACCCATGCCAGCGCTTTTTCATACTCCTCCTGGTCATAAATGCCAAGAGTCATCCGGCGCAGGATCTCGGTTTCATCCACCCATTCGGCCCGAATGCCTAAATATTTTTGAAAGAAATCCGCATCACAGAACGAGCCGGCAATTCCCATAGCAATAGAACCGAAATTAATATATGCCCGGCCGCGCATAGCCCCCACAGCAACGGCACCGCGCGCAAAGGACAAAATTTTTTCTTTGACATCCTCCGGGATTTCCGTATCCTCTTTATCCTGTACATCATGCCCGTAAATAGCAAAAGCAGGAAGTCCCCGCTGGGCGTGTGCCGCCATCGCCGCCGCTAAATATACCGCCCCCGGTCGCTCCGTACCGTTAAAGCCCCATACAGCCTTTATGGTCATCGGATCCAAATCCATCGTTTCGCTGCCATAGCACCAGCAAGGTGTTACCGAAAGCGTTGCGCAAACATCCTCATGGGCAAACTGCTCGGCCACCTTTGCCGCCTCCGCGCCGCCGCCAATCGTAGTACAGCCGATGACGCACTGTACGGGGGTTCCGTCAGCATAACGCAAATTCTCCTCAATCAATTTCTTTGCTCCATTTGCCATGTTCATCGTCTGTGTTTCCAAACTCTCACGCACACCGCCCCAGCGGCCGTCAATGACCGGTCGGATACCAATTTTTTTATTTGTCATTTTTACTCCTCCTTTATTGTTTAAAAATAACCTTTTTTTAATAAACACTATCATAAAAATCAGTGAACATTCTTTTTAAAAATTCGTCTGCTTCCCAAATTTCTCTGAAGAAGATGCCAAAGAATGTCAGCAAGCCTGAAGAAGAGAAATTTCTTTATATAAGTTTTGCTCTCCCTCCGTCAAAACCTTCGTTTTGACACCCCCTCGTCAGAGGGAGGCTTATTCATGTTCCGAGTTCTCACAAATAGTTCCTATTAATAAAAGTTTGTTGTCAGCAATAATTTTTACTTTTAGCTCTTATTCCATTTCTCTCGGCTCCCTCTGCCGACTTTCCTCTACCGTATATTCTATAATCCTGCCTTCTTTCCAGCGGCAAGAAACCATTTTTCCACCGCGTGCCCGAAACCCCGAAAAAGAGCCGTTTTTCCAGGAAGGCGGCAGTGCCGGTAATAATTCAATGCCGTCGATACTGCTTAAAAGCATCTCGGCGATCGCCGCACAGCCGCCGAAATTCCCGTCGATTTGGAACGGCGGATGATTATCAAACAAATTGGGTAACGTACTTTGTGAAAACAGCAATTGCAGCTGTTTCTCCGCTTCGGCGCCGTTATGCAATCTGGCATAAAAATTAATAATCCACGCCCGGCTCCATCCGGTATGTCCGCCGCCATTTGCAAGCCGGCGTTCAATCGTCTTTTTTGCAGCCTCATACAGCTGCGGTGTTCTTTCTTTCCCAATCTGCCCCGAAGGATATAGCCCGTAAAGATGAGAAATATGCCTGTGTCCCGGCTCAGCCTCTTCATAGTCCTGCTGCCATTCCAATATATTGCCGTTCCTGCCGATACGCATCGGCGAAAGTGCCATTAGCGTTTCTCTTGTTTTTTGCAAAAACGCCTCATCCTGTTCTCCTGCCGCTTCCGCCGTCTCCAGGATTCCCGAAAAAAGATCCGTTAAAATCTGATTATCCATCGTAGATCCTGCGCACATCCCAATTTTTTGACCGCTTTTGGGATCAATAAAGGAGTTTTCCGGTGAATTGGAAGGACATGTTACCAAATAGCCCGTGGCAGGATCCTGCACAAGATAGTCAAAAAAGAACTCCGCACTGCCGCGAATAACGTTCCAATATTTCCGCAGCGTCGCTGCATCGCCCGTATAGCGGTAATGCTCAAAAATATGGGTGCACAGCCAGGCACCCCCGTTTACAAAACATCCCCACGCAGGCGAATTTCCTGCCGAAGTAAAACCCCAGGGCGTTGTTGCATGGTGTGCTACCCAGCCGGAACAGCCATACATAATCTCTGCCGTTTTTTTACCGTGCCGGCTTAAAAATGCAGTATAAGCAAACAGCGCCTGTGCACAGTCGGAAAGTCCCGTTACTTCGGCAGGCCAGTAATTCATCTGCAAATTGATATTGGTATGATAATCCGCGCTCCACGGCGGCGTATTATCCTTGGACCATATTCCCTGCAGATTCGCAGGAAGCAAGCTTCCCGGGGCCGAAGAAGAGATCAGCAGATACTTTCCGTAATTAAAATACAATTCGGCAAAGCCGGGATCCTCTGCACCGCCTGCTACAGCCTTTAATCGCTCGTCGGTATCCATTTGCTGCAAACGCGCATTACTTTCCAAATTCAGCACGGATCTGGTCATCATCTCACAAAAAGCCGAAGTATGCGCTTTTTTCAATGATTCATAGCCGGTATCAAAGGCATTGGCTGCCGTGCTTAAAACCCTTTGCCCAAAAAATTCATCCGCAAATGACGTGTATACCGAAACATAAATATCCAAATATTTTGCCTGCCGAACTCTATAACTATCGGCTGTTTTCTCTTTTACACCGTCCGTATCTATTTTTACGGCAAACGCCCAGGAAAGCGTATTTGTTCCTTTCAACTTCTCTGAAAAAAACAGGCAGTCCTTCCGGAACACAATTCCCCGGAATTTTTCAGTTGTTTCCTTTTTGATAACGTCTCCGCTATAAGGAAGATTTCTCCCGCAGGCAGCCATAGCTATAGAGTGCTCTTTTCCCTCCCCGCCGCCGTCCGGATCAAACCGAACAGACATATCCAAATGTCCCTGCCGGCTTTGGATACGGGTCACAAACACATTATCCTTCAATGAAACAAAATGCTCGCGCAGGGTATTCGCTGTTTGTGTAAAACATATTCCCCGCTTTAGGTCAAGCTGCCGCTCCTGCAGTACATCGTTACCCGCATGATCGATGATCAGCAGATCCCCCGCTGTACGAAAGGTACCGTACAAGCTGTTTGCACTGCCGTTATCCAAGCATTTTAAATACTGATTCGCCACCTCCATCGCAGCCGCATATTTCTCCTCAAAAATCAATTTGCGGATCTCGTCTAAATGGTTTCGTGTTTCAGGATTATCCCATACATGAGGCTCGCCCTCCCATAGGGTTTTCTCATTAAGCCGAATGATCTCTACGCCGATTTTTCCAAAAACCATTGCTCCGATACGGCCGTTTCCCAGCGGCAGCGCTTCTTCCCATTTTTCCGCACTCCGGCTATAGTGCAGATAATATTCCTCCATGCAGTCACTTCCTTTTTTTTGAATTATACTATACATTTTGCTCTTTTTATAGTATAATTCAAGTATAAAATAGCACTGGATGGTATTTTTACGATAAATTATGAAAAATCTCTATGAAAATGCGCAAATTGAACAGCTGTTAAAGGATTTTTATACGGTAACCGGTCAGCGTGTGGGAGTTTTCGATCGGGACGCCAATATCATTGTTGAATATCCGCAGCCCTGCTGTGACTTTTGCAGCCATATCCGCAGTTTTCAAAAGGGCTATAAAGCGTGCATGAACTGTGACCGGACCTGGATTGAAGAAGCCGCGAAAGGAAAAACCGTCAAATATCGCTGTCACGCCGGGCTAATTGAAATATGCGCGCCGATTGTTGACGAAATCGGCATCATCGGGTATTTTATGTTCGGCCAGGTTCTCTATGATACCGGCTATCAGGAGCAGTATGAGCAATGTAAAAAACTCTGTGCCGATTATTTTACCCCTGAGGAATTTGAACAGCAAATTTCTTCTGTAAAACGGATTTCTGCCGAGTATCTCCATTCCGTTGAAAACATCATGGCTGCCTGCGTAGGTTTTATCTATTTAAAACAGCTGATGAATGTTTCCGGTGCCGGTCTCTGGGGTCAGATCGACTATTATCTGGAACGAAACTACGCGCGCCATTTTACGCTGGAGGAAATGGCAGAAGAATTGAAGGTAAGCGTTTCTTCCATATGCAAGACTTCAAAGGCCAAAACGGGCAGAACACTGAAAGAGCTGCTGATGCAAAAACGCATCCATAAAGCAAAAAAGCTGCTGCAAAGTTCTAGTCACAGTATCAGCGAAATTGCTCTGCTCGTAGGCATCACAGATTACAATTACTTTTCCCGGCTTTTTAAGCGCATGGAGGGAGTTTCTCCTACCGCGTTCCGGAAACTTTCAAACGAGAGATACCGGTAAAAACCGTACAAAAAAAACGCTAAAAATTTAGCGTTTTTTATTTTTAGCAGTTCTCAAATTGAGAACGATAAAGCTGGGCATAAAAGCCGTTTTTCTCCATCAATTCCGTATGCGTTCCCTGTTCCACAATATTTCCGTTATTCATAACTAAAATTACATCCGCATGCTGAACAGTCGAAAGCCGATGTGCGATTACAAAACAGGTTTTATCCTTCATCAATTCCCGCATAGCCGCTTGAATCTGCCGTTCAGTATCGGTATCCACATTGGAAGTAGCCTCATCTAAAATCAGCATAGAACTCTTCAGCATCATCGCCCGGGCAATCGTCAGCAACTGTTTTTGGCCTTTGGATAGATTACTTCCATTATCGCTTAAAACAGTATCATATCCCTGTGGCAAGGATTGAATCATATAGTGAATTTTGGCCGCCTTTGCCGCCGCAACCACTTGTTCTATTGTAGCATCCTCCCGACCGTAGGCAATATTTTCAAACACCGTACCGTGAAACAGCCACGTATCCTGCAACACCATACTATATGCCTCGCGCAGGGAATCCCGTGTAAGCTTTTGAATAGGAATCCCATCCACAGTAATTCTTCCGCTCTGCACATCATAAAAACGCATTAAAAGATTGATAATCGTCGTCTTTCCCGCCCCGGTAGGCCCTACAATAGCTACCAGCGATCCCGGCTTTGCGTGCAGCGAAAAATTCTGAATGATCGGTTTTTCAGGCGTATATCCAAAGGTAATATCCTCAATTTTCACCTCGCCTTTCACCTGCTGCAGAACTATCGCATCCTCTGCATCCGGCGGCTCCGGCGGCGCATCGATCAAAGCAAATACCCTCTCTGCTGCAGCAAAAGCACTTTGCAGTTCGCCAACAATATTGGCCACCTCGCTAATCGGCCCGGAAAACCGGCGGGAATATTGAATAAATCCGGAAAGATCCCCTAAACGGATTCCGTTCTGCAAATAAAGCAGTGCCCCCAATGTGCACACCAGGGCTAATGAAATATTATTGATCATATTAACCGTAGGCCCTACAATCGTTCCGTTTGCCTCCGCCTGAGTATACGCGTCTACAGCGCTCTGGATTCTTTTATCAAACTCCTGCTGCACCTGTGCTTCCCGCCCATAAGCCTTGGTGGTCTTTTGTCC
The DNA here is from genome assembly GCA_900550765.1 of uncultured Clostridia bacterium. Lineage (GTDB taxonomy): Bacteria > Bacillota > Clostridia > Christensenellales > QALW01 > UMGS1322. The sequence continues at coordinate 8,790 of URTC01000056.1, forward strand.
GTTGATCATCTCTTCCGTATAACCGTTTAAAACACCCAATGCCGCGCTCCTCCGCCGGAAAAGCGGACGCACCCTTTTTGTAATATATTTGGTAATCATCAACTTGGCCTGGACTGTAAACATAAAGAT
>URTC01000057.1 GCA_900550765.1 uncultured Clostridia bacterium
CGCCGTCAACCCGCCAGTAGGAGGGATGGCTGAAATAGTGCTCGATCACATAATCGGTCAGCTTAATAAACGCGGCTTCGTCCTGCACGCAGGGATAGATGGTGTAGGGCGGCGTGCTGCGCTTTTTGGGGTACAGCTCCATCCAGTGGTGGTTGCACCACATCAGTGAAAAGCGAAAATCTTTTGCGTTGCGGGCCTTTAAAAAGCCCTCCTCCAAGGCGCGCTCCAAAAAGGGCTTGCCTTCGTACCAGTACCAGTCAAAGATAAAGGAGGAAATGCCGTATTCCAAAGCGGCGGCAATCTTTTTTTCCATCACCTCCGGCTTGGATTCGTCCTCATAGCCCCATAGAGGAACCTTAGGCTGTTTATGGCCGGGAAAGTGCGGGCGCGCTCCTTTCAGGATGTCCCACTCCGTCCAGCCCTTGCCGTGCAGTGCCTCATTGCGGGCATCCGGATGCCAGTTGGGGAAATAATAAACACCGATTTCATAACCTTTTGCCATCTTTTTACCTCCAATATATAAATTTATTGCGGAACATTTGGCAGAATCAAAAAAATGGAATATAATACGGATATCAATATTTTATACGGGTGTACAAACCTTGTCATTCGTAAATATTGCTAAAATATTGAACAAAATTGCTACGGAGGACTATTATGTATCAGGAATATCATATGCATGTAGAGCCGCGCTCAATTTGGAAGATTGCGCCGGAGCTTTCTCCTCGGCAAAAAGCAAAGCCGCCGTTTTTGGCAATGGAGGCGGGCAAATTTTATGCAAGGGCGGAATATTTTACGGTTCGCCGGGATAAAAATGATAAGCTTTTATTGTTTACGGTTTCCGGTGCGGGGCGTATTTATACGGAAGAAAAACAATATCTTTTGAAGGCGGGCGAAGGGACGATGATCGATTGCCGCAAATACCATCGCTATGAAACCGCCGGGAAGGAAGTTTGGCAATTCTATTGGGTACATTTCCGGGGGGATGAAAACGGCTTTTATCAGGATCTGATCTGCCGGAATTCTAATATATGGGCTTACCCTAAAAAAACAACAGAAGCCCTGGAGGAACTGCTGGAGCAGATCCATTTTACCGACAGCCTTGCCCTTTCCCGGCGCAGCCACCTTTTAGAGAATCTGCTTTTTGCCGCCGGAGTTTCCCGGTCGGAGGCGCAGGGGACTTCCGCGGTACGCAGCGCGGTGGATATTGCGGTAAATTATATGCAGGCGCATTATGCGGAAAATCTGGGACTGGAGCAGCTGGCGGAGCAGGTACATTTATCCAAATATCATTTTCTTCGCTTGTTTAAAGACGCAATGCAGACGACACCGCATCAGTATCTGCTGATGCTGCGGGTCAACGAGGCGAAGAAGCTTCTGCGCACCACAAATGAGAATTTAACGTCTGTTTGTGTGCGGACAGGCTTTGCCGATGAAGGACATTTCTGCCGCACGTTTAAACGCATTACGGGTCAGACGCCTTACCAGTATCGGAGAACGATGTGACCTAAAAACATAGTTTTCTCTCCCTCAGCCTCGCTGATGCTCGGCAGCTCCCTCATCAGAGGGAGCCGGGAGAAAGAAAATATGTCGGTTGTTTGGCAGAAGGGACCGAGAGGGCAAAAATCAATTTTTTTGCGCTCCAGGCTCCCCATGTCAGGGGAGCTGTTGCCGCAGGCGACGGAGGGGTGTGTGCGCTTTGCTTTTTCTCCTACAGCCTCGCGAATGCTCGGCAGCTCCCTCGTCAGAGGGAGCCGGCAAAAATCTGCCGGTTGTTTAGCAAAAGGAAGCGAAAGGGCAAAAATCAATTTTTTTGCGTTCCAGGCTCCCCTTGTCAGGGGAGCTGTCGCCGCAGGCGACGGAGGGGTAGTGTGCGCTTTTGCTTTCTCTCCCACAGCCTCGCGAATGCTCGGCAGCTCCCTCATCAGAGGGAGCCGGGAAAAAAATCTGCCGGTTGTTTAGCAGAAGGAAGCGAGAGGGCAAAAATCAATTTTTTTGCGCTCCAGGCTCCCCATGTCAGGGGAGCTGTCGCCCCCGTAGGCTGCGGGAAAACGGTATTGAGCCTCAGCGTGGCGCCAAGCAGAATCGAGAAAAAAAGGGTTGCAGAGGCTTTTGAAGACGTGATGCTTTTTTACCTTGGGGAAGCAGAATCATTACGCCCCGGGTATAAACGGCCAGGTTCAGCGGCAGAATATAGAGCATATACTGGTACAGAGCTTCTTTGCCTAAAATTGCTGGTACAATGGCGTTGCCCATAAAAGAAAAGTTTGCAAAGGAGAGCGCATAGCGATAGATCTTGCGCGGATAGGCGTCTTGGGTGAAAAGGCGCGAAAGCGGTTTTGCGATAACGAGCGCGATTGTCAGGATCAGCGCGCAATAGAGAATCAGCTGATACTGCTGGCTGATGGAAGATACGGTGTAGTACTGCATAAAGGTACTGGGGATCAGCGCGGGTACAAAAATTAAATTTTTCAGTTTCGAAAGTATCTCGGCTGCGTTTTCGGGTATAAGACGCTTCTTTTTGACAGTAAAGACGGAGGGCCATGCATAAAAATATGACCAGCACAGGGGTAAAGGTGGTTTCCTGCATACGGATACGTCCTTTCTGTTCCGGCTCCTATTCTACTGCAATCTGCTGCATTTGACAAGGATAAAATACGGATTTCCCGCAGGGGTGACTGCTGTGCATGGAAATACGTCCGGCCGCGGTGAAAAAATTTTTTTAAAGCTTAAAAACCTATTGACAAAGTATGTTAATAGGTTTATAATCATATCAACCTATCAGAAAGGTGTGTTGATAATGAAAAAAGACCCTGCGTCCTTTGCAGCGTGGTTAAGCGGGCGAATGCGTCGTTACGATGTGTGAGAATGAAAAGAGGAGATCAAAAGGAAAGGAAAAAAACTATGAAAAAATATCGTTTTGAAACTCTGCAGCTTCATGCCGGACAGGAACAGCCCGATCCCGCTTCCGACGCCCGCGCAGTACCGATCTATCAAACCACCTCGTATGTGTTTAAAAATTGCGCGCATGCGGCGGACCGGTTTTCCCTTGCCGATGCCGGAAATATTTACGGGCGGCTTACCAATTCCACGACGGAAGCCTTTGAAAAGCGCATGGCGGCACTGGAAGGCGGCACAGCGGCCCTTGGTGTTGCTTCGGGCGCGGCGGCAATTACCTATACTTTTTTAAATTTGGCCCGCGCGGGAGATCATATCGTTTCGGCCCGTACTATTTACGGCGGAACGTATAATCTTTTAGCACATACGCTTCCGCAGTACGGCATTACTGCTAAATTTGTAGATGCGGATAAACCGGATGCCTTTGAAGCAGCCATTGACGAACAGACAAAAGCTGTTTTTATTGAAACCATCGGCAATCCGAATGCCTCGCTGATTGACATCGAGGCGGCTGCTGCGGCAGCGCATCGGCATAAAATTCCGCTGGTAACAGATTCCACTTTTGCTACACCGTATCTGCTTCGTCCGTTTGAATACGGTGCGGATATTGTGGTGCATTCCGCTACTAAATTTATCGGCGGCCACGGTACGGCGATCGGCGGGGTGATTGTGGACAGCGGAAAGTTTGATTGGGAGGCCAGCGGAAAATTTCCTTTGCTCACAGAGCCTGATCCAAGCTATCATGGCATCAGCTTTACCAAGGCCGCGGGCAAAGCCGCTTTTATTACCAGAATCCGAGCAATCCTTCTGCGGGATACCGGGGCTACACTTGCTCCGCTGCATGCGTTTTTGTTTCTTCAGGGCTTGGAAACGCTCTCTTTGCGCGTGGAGCGGCATGTGGAAAATGCTCTAAAAGTAGTAAAGTATCTCTCGGAGCATCCGCTGGTAGAAAAAGTCAATCACCCGTCGCTGCCGGAACATCCGCATCATACGCTGTATCAAAAATATTTTCCCAGGGGCGGCGCTTCTATTTTTACTTTTGAAATCAAGGGCGGCGCAGAGAAGGCAAAAAAGTTTATAGACGCGCTGAAAATTTTTTCGCTTCTGGCCAATGTAGCGGATGTAAAATCCCTGGTGATTCATCCGGCATCGACAACCCATTCCCAGCTTTCTGAAGCGGAGCTGCTTGAACAGGGAATAAAACCTAATACCATAAGGCTTTCTATTGGTACCGAGCATATTGATGATATTATAGAAGATCTTGAACAGGCGTTTTGTGCCATTCAGTAAGGAGGACAGTATGACAAAAATCTACACTTCAGCCGATCAGCTTGTAGGGAAAACCCCGCTTTTGGAGCTTACACACATTGAAAACAACGATAATATCCCGGCCAGAATCCTTGCCAAACTTGAATATTTCAATCCTGCCGGTTCCGTAAAGGACCGCGTCGCCAAAGCGATGATAGAGGATGCTGAGCAAAAAGGGCTGCTGGGGCCGGGCTCGGTTCTCATTGAGCCCACCTCGGGCAATACGGGCATCGGCCTTGCCGCCGTTGCCGCGGCAAAGGGATACCGATGCATCATCGTAATGCCGGAGACGATGTCAAAAGAGCGGCGCGTCGCCGTAAAGGCTTACGGAGGTGAACTGGTGCTTACCGAGGGGGCCAAGGGGATGAAAGGTGCCATTGAAAAGGCCGAAGAACTGGCTGCCGCGATGCCCGGCAGTTTTATTCCCGGGCAGTTTACTAATCCTGTGAATCCGCAGACGCACTACAGAACAACCGGTCCTGAGATCTGGGAAGATACGGACGGCAGAGTGGATGTGTTTGTTGCCGGTGTGGGCACGGGCGGAACGCTTTCCGGCGTGGGAGAATATTTAAAAAGTAAAAATCCTCAAATAAAAGTAGTTGCTGTAGAACCCGAAGATTCCCCGGTGCTTTCCGCCGGAAGAGCCGGCGCCCATAAAATACAGGGCATCGGTGCGGGATTTGTGCCCGATACCCTTAACACCGCAGTTTATGATGAAATCATAACGGTATCAAACGAGGAAGCCTTTGCGGGTGCCCGTGCCGTAGGGTGCGAGGAAGGCGTATTGGTGGGAATCAGCTCCGGCGCGGCACTGCATGCGGCAATTACGCTTGCAAAACGCCCTGAAAATAGAGGAAAGACGATTGTCGTGCTTTTCCCGGATACCGGCGACAGATATTTTTCTGCCGGGTTGTTTCCGGAGGAGTAAAGATGTTTGTTTATGCGGATCATGCGGCGACGACAAAATTGAGTAAAGCGGCGCTGCAGGCGATGCTGCCGTATTTACAGGAGGAATACGGCAATCCCTCCGGCTTGTATTTTTTGGGGCAGCGGGCTGCCGAGGGGCTGGAACGGGCCCGCGGCGATATCGCGCGGTGCCTGGGCTGCCGCAGCGAGGAGCTCTTTTTTACTTCCGGCGGAAGTGAAGCAGATAATCAGGCGCTGATTTCTGCGGCTGAAATCGGACGGAAGAAGGGAAAGCGGCATATCATATCCTCTGCTTTTGAGCATCATGCAGTGCTGCATACTCTGGATAAGCTTAAAAAAAGAGGATTTGAAATTACATTTCTTGATGTGCATGAAAACGGGATTGTCTCTCCGGCTGAGGTAGAAGAAGCTATACGGCCGGACACCTGCCTGGTAACGGTGATGTATGCCAATAATGAAATCGGTACTGTTCAGCCTGTTGGGGAGATCGGGGCGGTATGCAGAAAAAAGGGCGTGCTGTTCCATACGGATGCCGTACAGGCGGCGGGGCAGCTTGCAATCGATACGGAGGCACAGAAGATTGATATGCTTTCGCTTTCGGCGCATAAATTTCACGGGCCGAAGGGCGTGGGTGTGCTTTATATCAGAAGAGGCATTCCCGCAGTGAGCCTGATTCACGGCGGCGGACAGGAGCGCGGAAAACGGGCCGGCACGGAAAATACGGCCGGTATTGCCGGAATGGCGGCAGCGCTGCAGGAGGCCTGCAGCCGCATGCAGTACAACAGCAGCCGTATCCGTTCCATTCGGGACGGCCTTTTGCAGGAGCTTTTAAAAATTCCGCACAGCGTCCTTAATGGTGACCGTGTTCGGCGGCTGCCGGGGAATATCCATATGTGCTTTGAAGGCATTGAGGGAGAGTCGCTGATTTTGCTGCTCAGTGAAAGAGGCATCTGCGCGTCCTCCGGATCGGCCTGTACTTCCGGATCGTTGGATCCGAGCCATGTTCTGCTTGCAATAGGACGGGATCACGGAATTGCACATGGGTCGCTGCGCCTTTCTCTGGGGGCGGATATTACGCCGGCGGAGGCGGAATATATTGCGCAAAACGTGAAGGCCGCTGTGGAATATTTAAGAAATATGTCTCCTGTTTGGCGGGATATGAAAGAAGGGAAGAAACAGCATGCTGTATAGTGAAAAGGTGATGGATCATTTTAAAAATCCGCGTAATGTGGGCGTAATAGAAGATGCGGACGGAATCGGCGAGTCGGGCAATGCAAAATGCGGCGATATCATGCGGATTTATCTTAAGGTGAAGGATGACATCATAGAGGATGTAAAATTTGAAACCTTTGGCTGCGGTTCGGCAATCGCATCCAGCTCCATGGCTACGGAAATGATCAAAAATAAGCCGATATCCGAGGCGCTTGCGCTTACCAACCGGGCGGTGGCCGAGGCGCTGGACGGACTTCCGGCCAATAAGCTGCACTGCTCCGTTTTAGCGGAGGAAGCGATTCAAAACGCCATAAAAGATTATCAAAAAAAGGCCGGCAGTCCGGCATAGAAGGAGAGATTTTGCATGATGGTTTCCACAAAGGGGCGCTATGCCCTGCGGGTCATGCTGGATTTGGCCGAGCACAGAAACGAAGGGTATATCCGCCTGCAGGATATTGCCCAGCGGCAGGAGATTTCGGAAAAATATTTGGAGGGCATTATTGTAGTGCTTTCCAAGGCAGGCTTTGTGGATGCACTCAGGGGAAAGGGCGGCGGCTACCGGCTGAACCGGGATCCGGAGGCGTATACGGTGGGCAGCATTCTAAAGCTTACTGAGGGCTCCTTAGCGCCGGTGGCCTGCCTGGAAGGTACACCGAACCGGTGCGCGCGCGCCGGCCGCTGCGCCACACTGCCGATGTGGGAAAAACTGGATAAAATGATCGACGATTTTTTTGAAGGCGTCACGCTGCAGCAGCTTCTGCAATAGCAGGATTGTTTTGAAAAGGCAAAGCCGGCATTTTTGCCGGCTTCGCTGCTTTTTATGTGGAAGGAGCCCAACGGCCGGAATTGCGGCGGAAGCGTTTCCTCCTGCACGGGAAGGGGAAAATCGGAACCGATATAGATTACGCTTTCCGGGATATCGCTGGGCAGATTGCTGATTTTTATGCGGTATTTGCCCTCGGGGACGGAAGCGCCGCGATATTCGCATACCGTTCGGTGCGGATATTTCTGATACAGGGAATCCCCCAGCTCTAAATTAATGCAGATAGCTATGCGGTAGGGGCCCAGTCCGTCGTCAGCGGTCAGCTTTTCTTCGCCGGTATCCCCGTACAGGGTCTCCTCCCCGGGATCCAGGATATACACGGCGCAGAAAACCTTTTTTTCAAAATATAAATGGTGAATGTTTCGGTAGGAAACCGTGATGGACAGCTCCCCCGCGGCCGTCTCCCGCAGCGTGATATTTTGCACATACCCTTCTTCCGCGGCAGCGATGTACAGGCCGATATGCAGGGCGGCAAGGCTGAGGGAGCAGAGGACGATCAGCGCTGTAAGGCCCGTGCGGCGCAGGAATTTTTTCATAAGCTTCTCCTTTATATTCATTACAGAAGCGAAAAGTGGAACGCCTCAGCGCTCAAGCTCGATATATAAATTTCCGGCAGGCATATAGAGAAGCCCATGTTTTTCCTTAATTTCAAACGGCTCGTCGGAACCGATATAAATGCAGAGCAGCGAGTCATCCGGCTCAGTTACCAGCATTTTAAATTTTCCCTTGAGAGAGGGATTTAAAGTTTTTACATCGTATGCGGACCACAATCCGACTGTAAGAGAAGGCGTTTGATGTTTATAAAGCCGTTCTCCCCGATTCGTATCTATAAAGAGAATTTCTATGCGGTATTTCCCTAAAACACCGGGATCTATTTTTCCGTCACCGACACTGAATTCTTCCCCTTCTTCCATCATATGCACCTCGTAATGCATCTTCTCAAAATACATATTATCATAGGAAACGGCGAGAACTAACCTGCCGAAAGGAGCGGAATGCAGTTTGACGTCCCAAACTTCATTGCTGTGCCCGCAGAAAAGGTACAGGCCGATATGCAGGGCGGCAAGGCTGAGGGAGCAGAGGATAATCAGCGCTGTGAGGCCCGTGCGGCGCAGGAATTTTTTCATAAGCTTCTCCTTCAGGGACACCAGGCACGGATGATGGAATCCAGCTGGTTTACTTTGGGAATGGCGGCATCGCCGGGGCATTCTGTGTCTTTTCCGTTGGCTGCTTTATGGTTATCATAGCATATCATCAAACAAAGATCAAATATTTTGTAAATTTGTAAAAGTGCAAGTATAAACTTTTGCGGTTTGGAAACAAAAGCTCCCGTTTGCTTTTTATGCAAACGGGAGCGTTGCTTTTTTACAGCTCCGTTACATCCGCCGGTTTTCTGCTTTGCCAGGCGCCCTGCGTAAAATCGGGCATTGCCTGCGGCGCGCCGCCCGTCTGAATGGATTGCTCCGAAAGCACGGAACCGGCCATCCATACAGCGGCGTCATAACCGTCAATGGGCATATCGGTTTTCTTTTTTATCGCGTCGGCAAAGGCGCGGAATACAAAGTAATCCATGCCGCCGTGGCCTGCGGCCAGCGCCACGGCAGAGATATAATTACAAATAGGCGGCAGATAGTCCGCATAATATTACACGGCGGTGTTGATAAGCAC
>URTC01000058.1 GCA_900550765.1 uncultured Clostridia bacterium
GCGCGGACGGAGGCCTATATCCGCAAACACCGGGCGGGCCGCAACGCGAAGATGGCCCGGGGGCGGCAGAAGAGGCTGGACCGTCTGGAGCGGCTGGCGGCGCCGGAGGCCCGGAGCGCCCCGCCGGTGTGCGAGTTCCAGCCGCGGCCCGCGGGCCGGACGGGAGACCTGGAGGTGGTGGGACTGTCGGTAGGGTACCGCAGTCCGGTGCTGGAGGGGCTGGACCTGACCATCCAGCCGGGCAGGATCTATGGGCTGATCGGACGAAACGGGGCGGGTAAGACCACCCTGCTGGGCATCCTCACAGGCCAGAACACCAAGGACAGCGGGCAGGTGACCTGCGATGGAGAGCCGGTGTGGGAGAACAGCAGGGCGCTGGAGCAGATCTGCTTTTCCCGGGAGCTCCAGCCCACCCTGTTCTCAGGTCCCAACAACCAGAAGGTCCGGTACTACCTGAAGTCGGACGCCATATTCTACCCCAACTGGGACCAGGAGTATGCCGACCGCCTGCTGAAGTACTACGAGGAGAACCCCCAGTTCATCCAGCCCGAGAGCCGGAAGAACGAGATGATCGCCTTCATCAAGCAGGGCCTGCAGGACACCTGTGTTTCCCGCACCTCTGTCAAGTGGGGCATCCCCGTACCCTTTGACCCCAAGCACACCATGTATGTCTGGGTCGATGCGCTGAGCAACTATATCTCCGCGCTGGGCTACGGCAACGAGACCTACCACGATTACAACAAGTTCTGGCCTGCTGACCTGCACATGGTGGGCAAGGAGATCCTGCGCTTCCACACCATCCTGTGGCCCGCCATGCTGATGGCTCTGGATCTGCCGCTGCCCAAGCGGGTGTTCGGCCACGGCTGGCTGGTCTTCGGGGGAGAAAAGATGAGCAAGAGCCGCGGCAACGTGGTGGACCCGGTCGTTTTATGCGAAAAATACGGCGTGGACGCGATTCGCTATTTCCTGATGCGCGAAATGCCCTTCGGCATGGCCGGCAATTTTACCAATGAAGCGCTTTTTGCCAGAATCAACAGCGATTTGGCCAATGATTTAGGCAATTTAATCAGCCGGACCTGTGCGATGATTGAAAAATATTTCGGCGGTGTTCTGCCCGCGCCGGGCGAGACCGCGGAGCCGGACGGCGAGCTGATTGCTTTGGCGGAAGCCACGCTGCCGGCGGTGGAAAAAAAGATGGATGAATTCCAGTTTTCTCTGGCGCTGACGGAAATTTGGAAGCTGATTTCCCGCTGCAATAAATATATTGATGAAACCATGCCTTGGGCGCTGGCCAAGGACGAAGGCAAAAAAGGCCGGCTGGCTGCGGTTTTGTATAATTTGGCTGAGGCCGCCCGAATCATCAGCGTGCTGATTGCGCCGGTGATGACGAAAACTCCTGCAAAGATACAGGCCGCGCTGGGGGTCCCGGAGGAGCTTGCTACACTGGAGAGCATTCTTCATTTCGGCGGTATCCGCCCGGGAAGCCCGGTAAAGAAGATGGAGCTTTTGTTCCCGCGCATTGATATCGAGGCGGAGCTTGCGGCGCAGGAAGCGGAAAAAGAGGAGAAAAAAGAAGAGAAAAAAACAGCGGCGGAGCCGGCCGCGCAGGAGACGATAACGATTGAGGATTTTGCAAAAGTATCGTTAAAAACGGCAAAGGTGTTGACCTGCGAAAAGTTAGAGGGGTCCGATAAACTGTTAAAGATGACGCTTGCCTGCGGTGATGGGGAGCGCACGGTAGTTTCCGGCATTGCCAAATGGTATACGCCCGAGGAGATGGCGGGCAAAACCGTGGTGCTGGTGGCCAATTTAAAGCCGGCCAAGCTGCGCGGCGTTGTAAGTGAGGGCATGATTCTGTGCAGTGAGGATAAAAACGGCCGCCTCAGCCTGATAACGCCGGAGCAGGCGATGCCTGCGGGAGCTGTGGTGCGCTGATGCGCTGGCTGGATGTGCACTGCCACTATGAGGACAGCCGCTTTGATGCAGATCGTACCGCTGTTTTAGAGGCGGTGGCTGAAAAGGGGATTATCGCCATAGATGCCGGCTGCAGTGTAAGGGACAGCCGCCGTGTGTGCGGGTATGCAGAGGCTTATTCCAACCTCTATTTCTGTGCCGGCATTCACCCGGAAAATGCGGCGGAGTTTTCACAAAGCGCGCTGGAAGAGCTGCAAGCTTTGTGGGGGCATGAAAAATGCGTAGGCGCCGGGGAGATCGGGCTGGACTATTACTGGAAGGAAAATCCCCCTAAAACGGTGCAGCAGGCGGCTTTTGTGGCCCAGGCGGAGACGGCGAAGGCTGCGGGCAAGCCGGTGGTCATTCACTGCCGTGAGGCCGCGGGCGATATGGTGCAGCTGGTGCGCGCGCATGATATTTCTTTCGGCGTCATGCACTGCTTTTCCGAGAGCCGGGAGACGGCAAAAATCTACCTGGATCAGGGTCTGTATTTTTCTTTCGGCGGAACCTCTACCTTTAAAAATGCGGTGCGCGCGGTGGAAAATTTACGGTATCTTCCCCGTGACCGTGTGCTTTTGGAGACGGACAGCCCCTATTTAGCGCCGGAGCCGAAGCGGGGGCAGCGGAATGATTCGGCGAATCTTATTTATATTGCCGAAAATTTAGGCCGTCTTTGGGGCGTTCCGGCGGCGGAGGCCGCGGAAATTACGTTTCAAAACGCCTGCCGCCTGTTCGGACGTGCATTTTAAAGAAACGTTGTTATCCAATATACAGATTTAGTGCTGCGTAGAATTTTTTGGGGACAAGAACGCAGTGCAGGAGGAAGTTTTATGAAAATATCCACGGAAATTGGTTCGGCGGCGCGCATTGTCGGCGAGGAAAAGGCTTTGGAATATTTGGCGAAGGCCGGCTTTGATGCTTGGGATTTTTCGATGTTTTCCATGTGGGAGTACGATTGGAGTACGCGGGCGTATTTAAAAACAGACCATCCGCTGGCTTCGGATCATTACTTGTCGTTCGCAAAAAAATTAAAACAAATCGGGCTGGATCATGGGCTTGTATGCAATCAGTCACACGCACCGTTTCCCAGCACCTGTGCTGAAAATTATCCGTATTTTCAGCGGGCGATTGAATGTACAGCCGAGGCGGGCGGAAGTATTTGTATTATTCATCCCAACAATGATAAATCGGCGCAGGAAAACGCTGAAATGTACGGAGTGCTGCTGCCGTTTGCCAAAGCCTGCGGGGTAAAGATCGCTGCTGAAAATATGTTTAATTGGAACCGCCAAAAAGGGGAATCGTGCTTTGCCGCCTGTGCTACTGCGGAGGATTTTACAGCGCATTTGGATGCGGTAAACGATCCGTTTTTTGTTGCTTGTCTGGATATTGGCCATGCGGAAATGAGCGGCTCCGGTTCGGGAGCGGTCAACATGATTCATGCGCTGAAGGACCGCCTGCAGGCACTGCATCTGCATGATAACGACAGGCTCCATGATTCGCATCAGATTCCTTTTTCTATGCAGATTGATTTTACCGCCGTTGTAAAAGCGTTAAAAAAGGTTGGATATAAAGGATATTTAACGCTGGAAGCGGATGCCTATTTAAAAGATTACAGCCAGGAAAATATTTTTGAAGGAATTCAAAATTTATCTGCCAGTGCAAAAAGGCTTGCGGGTATGTTTGAGGAATAATATCAGCGGCGCTGAGATTTCAGCGCCGCTCTTTTCAGGCATTTTGGGTCAATACAAAAGAACAGGCGGGATCCTTTGGGCTATATGCCGGGACTGCAGCTGTTTTTTTAATTTTTGCGGAATTTTCTTTTGCAGTGTGGGGAAGATATGGGTTGGAACTTTACAAGGAATAATTCCGGGTAACTGTGGTGTATACAGAGTTAGAGAAATCAACTATAATGGAACGGAAAGTGCCGATATATGGAAGGTGAAAACAACCATGGATCCGACAAAAATTAAATGTGAAGATTTAAACGGCGCGTATAATGACCTTGCAAATCTGCTGGGAATTGAAGCAGTGCTCAAACTGCATGCGGCCTATCGGGGGCAGCAGCTGACGTTTCCGGTACAGCTGTTCAGCAGAGAATATATGATTTCACAAATCTTAAAAGAATATGACGGATCCAATGTAAAAAAGCTGGCGACGCAGTTTGGCTACAGTGAAAAATGGATCCGTAAAATCATAAAAGACCATAAGGATCATAGCAAAAGCTGAAAATAAAACGGTTTTCCGCGCTGCGGCAATGGCAGATGTCGGAAACATGGCTTGAAGGAGAGCAAAAAACGTGAAGCAAACGGAAAACTCCGCAGATAAAAAAAATACGGTTCGGGTCAGGCTGGCTGAACTCTGGCGGGACAAGCGCGGCTACTGGAAGCGTTTTTTGGTCGCTCTGCCGGTTATGCTGTGCCTGTGCTTTACGGTACTGTTTTTCGGGCCGGTGGAGATCACGGCCTCCAGCGCCGATTCCCTTGTGTTTGGCCTTGCCGATACCGCATTGGTAACAGGAATTTTTTCTTTTGCGGCGGTTATTGTGTCCTCTTTTTTGCTTGCTGCTTTGCGGGGACGTATTTTTAACTACACGGCCTCGGTGATTTTTGCCGCTACGCTCGGAAGTTATATCCAGGGCAATTTTCTTTCCGGAAGAATGGGTGCTCTTACGGGAGATGCAATCGCCTGGCAGGAATATACCGGCGCGATGCTGGGCAATCTTGCTGTTTGGGCAATCGTTTTGCTGGCGGTATTTTTTCTTTTGTATTTGAATAAAAAGATATGGACCAACGCGCTGCAGCTGATTTCCTGCCTTTTGGTGGTTATGCAGCTGGCTGGCCTTGGAAGCATTTTAGCTTCGCAGCAGAATGGCGAAACACCGGAAAAAGAAGTGTATCTTTCGGATAGGGAAATAACGGATTTTTCCAAAAACAAAAATGTTCTGGTCTTTTTGCTGGACAGGCTGGATTATGATTATATTGAGCAGGTGCTTGCCCAGGATCCGGGGTTTTTTGACAGGCTGGACGGTTTTACCAGCTATACGAACGCTATCGCGGAATTTGCCAGAACGCGTCCCGGCGCAAGTTTTATGCTTTCCGGCTTTGAGGAAGGCGCTTACCGCATGCCGGCGGAGGAGTATTTTGAAAAGCAATGGACTGCCGGCGGCCGGAATCTTTTGGCGGATCTGACCGCGGCAGGATTTACGGTCGATCTTTACGGCGATACCCTGGGGATGATTGGTTCCGGGCGGGGGGTGGAACAGTATGTTTCCAATCTTTCCACTGCGGAGGAAAAACTGAATTATGTTCAGCTGCTTAAAAATGTGCTGAATCTCTCTTTTTACCGGTATGCACCGCAGGCAATGAAGCCGTTTTTCTGGTGTTATACCGATGACGTGAACCGCGGATTGTATCCGGAAAGCGATCGGTATGAGATTGATGAAGCAAAATACGCACCGCGCTTTGCACAGCTGCAGCTGAAAGAGCAGAACTATTTTAAGTTCTATCATTTTAACGGACCGCATCCGCCTTATACGTTAAAGGAAGACGGTACACGGTCTGCGGGGAAAGAAACGGATGCTGTCCGGCAGCTGAAGGGCAGTTTCCGCATTTTGTATAAACTTTTTGACCAGCTGAAGGCAGAAGGGATCTATGAGGATTCTGCTATTTTAATCTTAGCTGATCACGGCAGTGCCGTTTCGGATTATGAGCCGGTGACCAAGGCTATGACGATCGGCCTGTTCTATAAGCCTGCCGGTGCGGCCGGCACGCCGCTGCAGTATTCGGATGCCCCGGTTTCGCATAAAAATATTCCGGCAACCATTATGAAGGCGGCGGGGGCCGATTACGCGGCCTACGGCACCCCCTTAGATGAAGTGGTTAATCATGTGGACATTGTGCGGCATTTTTATAAGAGTGTGATGGTTGGGGAGCATGAAAGCGAAGTCTATGTCTATGACATTATAGGCGACGCCAGGGTGTTTGAAAACTGGAAGGTCTCCCATACGTTTAAGGCAGAATATTATTTTTATTGAGCTTGCCCTTTAAGGGAAAAGAAAGGAAATATATGAAAAAAGCAATAAAAACGGCAGTGGAATTTCTCTTGTTCTTTGTGTTGGGATGCGCATTTTTTACAGCAACGGTAAGCGCGTATATTGACCCCTCGGCCATGACGTATATCGTGCAGGTGGTGGTGGGTATTGTAATCGCCGGTGCAGCGGCCTTCGGCTTTTATTTTCAAAGGCTGCGCCGTAAATTGAAAAAGAAGGATGAAGCTGCCGCCGACGACTATGATTCGGCCGCGTTCTCCGAGGAGGAGATCGAAGACGACGGTGAGTTTGATGACAGCGATATCCCCGATGACGATGAAGACACGGAGAGCAAATAAGAAAAAGCCGGAATTTTTATTTTTGCTGTTGGTCGCAGCGGCTTTGGCCGCGGCTGCGGCGGTATCGCTGCTTTTTGTGCGTCCCGCGAGGGTAGACGGCGCTTCAATGGCCGGCACCTTAAACGATGGAGATATTATTCTGCTGGAGCAGTGCAGCTACCGCGGGGGAGAGCCGCAAAGAGGCGACATCATTGCTTTTTGTAAAAAAGATGTTGCGCCGGGACTTATTATTAAGCGAATTGCTGCGCTTCCGGGGGAGATTGTAGAAATTTCAGACGGCGTGCTGTATATCGACGGCTCTGCTTTGCCGGAATATTCCGGCTTTTTAGCGGATATGCCGGCTTGCCGGGTAGAAGAAAACAGCTATTTCGTATTGGGAGATAATCTTGCGGAATCGGTGGATTCCCGTGCCTGGCCGCAGCCGTTTGTGCATAAAAATGAAATCCGCGGCCGGTATTGGTGCCGCATTGCTTCGTTTGGCTGAAAATCTTTATTTTTAGGAGCTTTACATGGGTATTGTTGGGGAAATTCTCGGCACGCCGCTGGGATATATTATGAAGCTGTGTTATGACTTGATTCATAACTATGGTTTTGCCATTATTGTGTTTACGCTCTTTACCAAGGTGATTCTGTTCCCGGTTTCGATGCTGGTGCAGAAGAACTCGGTAAAGATGATCAAGATGAAGCCCGAGCTGGACGCGCTGAAGTACCAGTATATCGATGATAAAGACGGCCTCCTTGATGCCCAGGCCGCGCTGTACAAGCGGGAAAAGTACAGCCCTTTTGCGGGGACGATTCCGCTGCTGATTCAGCTTCCGTTGATTTTCGGCTTGATCGACGTTGTATACCGGCCCTTAAAACATATCCTGCACTTTCCGGCCGAGGCTATTTCGGCCTTTACCGCTAAGGCCTCGGAGCTGCTGGGTACCGCGGAACTGGGTTCTTCACCGGAGCTGGTGGTTATGCGCTGTGCAAATGACCCGGCCAACCAGCAGGCGTTTTTGGATTTGCAAAACGGTGCGCTTTCCGGGCATGACGTAGGCGGTATGCTGGAGAAGATGCAGAGCATCGATATGAATTTCTTTGGGTTTGACCTTTCGGCCGTGCCCTCGGTAGCGGTACTGAACCTTTTGTTTTTAATTCCGGTTCTGGCGGGATTGAGCGCGCTGATCATGTGCGTGGTACAGAATAAGATCAATGTGCTGCAGATTGAGCAGGGCCCTCTTGCCAAATGGGGAATGACGGTGTTTATGATCGCGTTTTCCACCTACTTTGCGTTTTTAGTGCCGGCGGGTGTGGGCGTGTACTGGATTTTCGGCAACCTGTTCTCGATTCCGGTGATGTATCTGGTAAACTTGATTTATAATCCTAAAAAGTATATTGATTATAAAACCTTAAACAAGCTCAAGGAAAAGGCAAAGGCCGAACGGGAGCAGAAGCGCGCGGACAATCGGCTTTCCCGCCGGTATTATAAAGTGCTTTGCGCCAATCATAATTTAAGCAAAATGCGCCTGATGTTCTATTCGGAGCAGAGCGGTTTTTATAAGTATTTTGAAAATATCATCGACGCGCTTTTACAAAACAGTGACGAAATCATCTATTATGTGACCAGTGACCCTAAAGACGCGATCTTTCAAAAAAACAACCCCAGAATCAAGCCGTATTATGTTGCGGGGAATCATCTGATCGCGCTGATGATGAAGCTGGAGTGCCGCATTGTGGTGATGACGACGCCGGATTTGGAAAAGTATCATATCAAGCGCTCAAAGGTGCGAAAAAATATTGAATACATTTATGTGGACCACGGCTGCACCAGCTTGAATTTAACCTACCGCCCCGGCGCGCTGGATTATTTTGATACGATTTTTGCCGTGAGCCGGAATCAAGGCGTTGAGGTGCGGGAGATGGAACAGCTGCGCGGCACACGGAAAAAACGTATTGTAAAGTGCGGCTACGGTTTGATCGATAATATGACGCAGGCCTATGAAAAGCTGGAAAAAACACAAAATGAACGCCCCACGATTCTGATCGCACCCTCCTGGCAGTATGACAATATCCTGGACAGCTGTTTGGACGATATCATTGAAAGTCTGGTGGGGAAAAACGGGGATCAATATAAGGTGATCGTGCGGCCGCATCCCCAGTATATCCGGCGCTTTCCGCTGCAAATGGAAAGTATTCTGGAAAAATACCGCGATCGCTTCAATGAGAATTTTAAGATAGAAACGGACTTTTCCTCCAATGTTACCGTTTATACGGCGGACATGGTGATTACCGACTGGTCGGCCATCGCTTTTGAGTTCAGCTTTACCACCTTAAAGCCAACGCTGTTTGTCAATACACAGATGAAGGTGGTAAACAAGGATTATAAAAAGATCAAGCTGAAGCCGTTTGATATTACCGCGCGGAACGTTGTGGG
>URTC01000059.1 GCA_900550765.1 uncultured Clostridia bacterium
AGCATAATCCACTTTGGATTCATTCTAAGACATGACTTGATAGCCTCAGAGTAGCCAAACACATCCTCACTCACCTTCATCTCTATACAGTCCTTGCCAGGATTTGTCTCGGCATAACGTATCTCAAGAGTATCCTCAATTGTAATCACGCGCTCATTCGCCGGTATAAACTGTGAAAAAAACTTCACGCACTCCGTCTTTCCGATGCCCGGCATCCCGCAAAAGGTGATATTCATCTTGGTCTTTACGCAGTTTATCAGTACAGCTAAAAGCTCCTCCGAGCAGAATTTCTCAGCAATTGCAGATTCTGCTGTCAGTCTGATAAGCGGCGGTGTCTTTCGTATGCTGATGCTCCTGCCCGACTTCGCAACCGATTCGTGCAGTATCGTCACACGAAGCTCGCTCGTCTCGGCCTCAAGCTCCGGATTTCTCTTATTGAACTGTCTGCTTACGACATTGGCGATGCGCTGTGTAAACTGCTCCACAAAAGCAGGTGTCATATACTGTGTAACAAACTGCTGATTGGCCCTGAAACGCTCATTGATTATATTTGTAAGCCATATTTCTTTGCCGTTATAATCAATATCCGTTATCTCGTTGCAGTCTACAAAACTCCAAAGCGGTCCAAAAAATTCTTATCCAAGCTCCAAGTACCACCTCTTATTTGACACTCATATTGGCATGATTTGAAAAGTTTGTAATCAGATCACTAAATGTCTTTCCTACTATGCCTGTTGCATCAGAGCCTATAACCGCTGTTACAACGAGGATGATTGATAAAATTGCTACAACTGTTATGAGTATTCCGCCATATTCCTGAAAAATTTCCTTCATAATATTTAAATCCTTTCTTCATCTAAGTCTAAAATAATAGTGTTAAATAAAATCAAAAATCAAATATATGAAACTAAAAATCAAGGGAAAAAAATAGTGGCCGAAATGCCACAAAAAGAAGCCTGCATAGAACATATGCAAGACACAATTTAAAAAGATATTTATATCTTACACAAAAATCGGGATTTGTAAATACCAAATCCCGAAAAAATGTGCACAAATATTCATTTAGTTTTTATACATATATCACATACTTATTTTAGATAAATATGCCAATTATAAGTCTACCAGTTAGGACATAACAGAGAATTGCATATCTATCCGTTAAGACATAACAGTGAATTGCACGTCTGTCCGTTAAGACATAACAGTGATTTTATGCCTCGAGCAGCTTATTTACGCTGACAAGGCGTGTAACAACAACAAACACCTCTGCAGCCTTTTTCAGCTCATCAAGTGATGGATATGTCGGAGCAATTCTTATCACGCTGTCATCCGGATCCTTCTTGTAAGGGAAAGGAGAGCCTGCACCTGTCATTGTGACACCAGCTTCCTTGCACTTTGCAACGATTTCCTTTGCACAGCCTGAAAGAGCCTCAAATCCGAAGAAGTATCCACCAAGCGGCTTAACCCATGTTCCGATGCCTCTTGAAGCAATTTCATCTGTGAGGATATTCTCAACCAGCTCGAATTTAGGTCTGATAAGAGCTGCATGCTTTGCCATATGAGCCTTGATACCATCTACATCCTTAAAGAATCTCGCATGACGAAGCTGATTAATCTTGTCGTGTCCGATTGTCTGTATAGTAAGGCGCTTCTTGATATCCTCACGGTTTTTCTCAGATGTGCATATACCTGCCAAGCCTGCACCAGGGAATGTTACCTTACTTGTTGAGCAGAACTCAAATACCATATCAGGGTTTCCCTCTTTCTCGCAGAGCTCAAGGATATTTGGAATCTCTGCCTGCTTATCATCATAGAGATGATGAACTGTGTATGCATTGTCCCAGAAGATTCTAAAATCATCTGCTGCAGGCTTAAGCTTTGCAAAGCGCTTAACTGTCTCATCAGAGTATACAACACCCTGTGGGTTAGAGTATTTTGGAACACACCAGATTCCCTTTACAGAGGCATCGTTATTGACATATTTCTCAACCATATCCATGTCAGGACCATCCTCAGTCATAGTGATGTTTATCATCTCAACTCCAAACTCCTCTGTGATTGCAAAGTGCCTGTCATAGCCAGGTACAGGACAGAGGAACTTCACCTTGTCAAGCTTGCACCATGGTGTATTGCCGCAAAGACCAAAGATAAATGCACGTGAAACCTGATCATACATGATATTGAGACTTGAGTTTCCATATACTATAGCCTGCTCAGGCTTTGCTCCTACCATGCCTGCGATAAGGGCCTTTGCCTCAGGAATTCCGTCCAGACATGCATAGTTTCTCACATCAAGCCCTGATTCACTCTTCATATCACTGTCTGATTTCAAGACATCGAGCATAGGGAGTGAGAGGTCAAGCTGTTCTGCTCCCGGCTTTCCACGCGACATGTCAAGGCTTAAGCCAAGATTCTTAATCTTCTCGTACTCAGCCTCAAGTGCTGTCTTTTCCTGCATTAACTCGTCCTTTGTCATTTCTGTATACTTTTTCATTTAAAGATCCTCCTGGTCTGATTTTCTAAATATTTATGTTATTATCAACTATTTGCAATTATTCAAGCTTCATCTATGCACTTTCATGTATCACAGTCTCTGTGAAGCTCATCCATGTGTGCTTTTATCTTTGCCTCATAGCCTATATCCGTAGGCTTGTAAAACACTCTGTCTGTAAGGCCATCCGGCAGATACTGCTGCTTCACATAGTGATTTGGATAGTCGTGTGCGTAATTGTACCCGACTCCGTGCCCGAGCTTTTCTGCCGCACCGTAATGGGCATCCTGCAGATGTGCCGGAACAGCCGGTGTCTTAGTCTGCTTCACGCAGCTCATTGCTGCCGATATCGCATTATATGATGCATTGCTCTTTGGCGCGCATGCCATGTATGTGACAGCCTGTGACAGAATAATCTGTGCCTCCGGCATTCCAACGCGCTCGACCTCTGCCGCCGCCGATGCCGCTACAACCATAGCCATCGGGTCTGCATTGCCTATATCCTCCGATGCAAGTATCATGATTCGTCTTGCGATAAATTTCACATCTTCTCCGGCATAAAGCATCCTCGCCAGATAATAGACCGCCGCATCCGGGTCTGAGCCGCGCATGCTCTTTATAAAAGCAGAGATGGTATCGTAATGGTTATCCCCCTTCTTATCATAGGAGATAACTCTTTTTTGTATACATTCGCTCGCCACATCGATAGTGATATGAATGATGCCATCGTCTGACCTGTCCGTGGTCAGTACACCAAGCTCAATCGCTGTGAGCGCCGCTCTCGCATCTCCGTTTGACACATCTGCAAGGAAATCAAGTGCATCATCATCTATCTGTGCATTGTATGCACCCATGCCCTTTTCTGTGTCAGTCAGTGCTCTCTTAAGAAGTACCTTTATATCATCCGTTGACAGCTTTTTAAGCTCAAAAATGACTGAGCGTGAAAGCAAGGCTCCGTTTACCTCAAAGGAAGGGTTTTCCGTCGTTGCGCCGATTAAAATGATGCTGCCTTTTTCTACAAACGGCAAAAACGCATCCTGCTGCGCTTTGTTGAAGCGGTGGATTTCGTCAACAAAAACGATGGTTTTTTCCCCGTAGCGCCGGTTTTCCTCAGCCTGCTGCATTACGGTACGGATATCTTTAATACCGCTGGTAACGGCGGAAAAATCAATAAACGCCGCTTTGGTGCGCGTGGCAATAATGCTGGCAAGCGTTGTTTTTCCAACACCGGGCGGCCCCCAAAAAATCATGGAGGAAATTTGGTCGCTTTCAATCAAGCGGCGCAGAACTTTTCCTTTGCCTAATAGGTGCGTTTGGCCTACGTATTCTTCCAGCGTCTGCGGGCGGAGCCTGGCAGCCAGCGGCTGGGGAAGTTCTTGTTCAAAAAAAGTGCTTTGTTTCATTTTACATTCAACGTTTCAAGATATTTTGATGTTCTCTTTTTTTAAAGTATGGTATTATTATAATATAAGCAAAAGGACAAGTCAAGGCAGGCAAAAAGCAGAACAGCAAAAGGATTGCATTTAGCAGCCGAGAATTTTAAAAATGAGGTAAAAATGAAACGTGTTTTGGATGAGGATTTAATTTATGAAATTCTTTCCGTTGTGGCGGAAATTCCCGAAGGCTGTGTTGCCACCTACGGGCAGATTGCACGGCTTATCGGCCGGGAGAAAAATACGCGGCTGGTTGGCAGAGTGCTGAGCCGGGCAGAATATTACGGGCAGTATCCCTGCCATAGGGTAGTGAACCACGCGGGACGGATGGCTCCCGGTTGGGCGGAGCAGGCCGAATTGCTGCGCCGGGAGGGCGTGCCTTTAAAGGATGCTTTTCATGTGGAAATCAACCGGTGCCGGTGGGAGATTGACGGATAAAAAGAAAGACCGAAGTTAAGTACTTCGGTCTTATGTTTGCAGGTTCTTTTTTACGGAAAAGACCAGATGCGGCATATCCATACCATAGTAATGTTTCGTCAGTTTATCTGTTATGCTCATGCCGTTGCGCAGAGCTACTTTTTGCGAAGCAAAATTGTTGTCGCGGATGATCGAAAATACTTCATCCGCTTGCAATACCTCAAAGGCGTATTCTTTGCAGGCAATGGCGGCCTCTGTGGCATAGCCTTGATGCCAATAAGCTTTTTCAAACAAATATCCAACTTCCAGCACACGTCGGCCGTTGCACTCTTGCCAGGTAATACCGCACTGACCAATCATTTGTTCGGTATCCTTTAAAAGAACGGCCCAAAGGCCAAAGCCGTCCTCCCGGTACCGGCGCAATTGATTTTCCAGCCATTGCTGTACTTCGGCATCGTCAAAGGCGTGCTCGTAGGCCGTCATAACCTCTTTATCTTGTAAAATCCGGCATAGGGAAGGAAAATCCTTCTGGCATAGCTTTCTTAAATATAAACGTTCTGTAGTAAGAATTTTTTTTTTCATAAAAGGGAAACATCCTCCGTTGAAGTGTTTAAAAAATAGACTTGAGCGTTTTAAAGGAACATATAGTATGGCTTTTGCAAGAAAAAAACATCCTGTTAGTTTTTTTAGCGGGATCCGAAGGCAGTGCTGTTATTATCGGTGCTGCGGCTGCATTTTCTGGAAGAGAAGCCATATGTTTTGGAAACATTGCTGGGGCTTTTTTGATGCAACTAAAAAATGGACAGTGATCCTGCCTTGCGTAGACTCTTGCTATAGTAACATAAAATTGCTCTTTATATATTATAATATTTTTTTAGGCATTTTCAAGTCAAAAATTTATGCATTGGGATTTTTTATTCGTTCAACAGATGAAAAATCTCTTATAGGATCTATAAATGTTAATAAAACTATGTGAAAGCGGCGTAAAGTTTTTTGCATCAAGTCATCTATCTTTAGGTGTTTTTTTACAAGGCCATTTTGTAAAACTGGGTACCATTTTAGTGCCACAAAAGATAATGTATTTCCAGTATTATCCGGCTCATTAATACCAAGGTATGCAATCGTACGTTTGTTTTGCCTTATGTTAAGACATAGAAACGGAATAAAAATTGAAAATAAAGGAATTCGGTGGGAAAATTGTAAAAATTCCGTAGCAAGCATGGGAGAGAGATTCATATATTCCGAATTTTATTTGTTAGCAATAGTGCAAAACCTAAAATAGAGCGGAATTTATTTAACGGCCGTGAAGAAGAACCTGCGGAAACATAAGACTACATTTCCGTTATCCATAATGGGATATATTTTTTTTGAGCGGTTAACAATCTCTTCTTCAAATGCCGCAGCTTTATCTTTTTCGAGAAAATCAAGATATGGGCGAAGACGTGTGCTTTTTACCCAATCAATAAGTGCTTTGTGGTCTGGTATCGTATGGTAATATTTGACTTCCCACATATCAAAAACAGAAGAACAATTAGAAAGAATATTGTAATATTCGAGCGGCGTCAGTGTTTCATTTGGTTGAAGTTGTATGTCGGACAAACTCCATCTCGGCTCGGCTGCAACCTCTTGTATCAAGTGAAACAACGGTTCGTCATTATTCATAGGAACTTGCACAGCCAAAATTCCTCCGTCATTCAGCTTATCTATAAGGAATGGAATAATCATATCATGGTTAGGTAGCCATTGCAGACAGGCATTGGAGAACAGAAGGTCATATCTCCCCTTAAGGGATAGCGCATCACAAAGGCGGAAATCTATGTTGGAATATTCAGCTTTCGCTTTTTTAATCATATTCGGGGAATTATCAATGCCAATAATATCTGCGTTAGGGAAAAAATCTCTTAGCACCTTTGTACTGTTTCCGGGACCGCATCCGATATCAACGACGGTTTTCGGATTGTTGCTGATACGCATTGCTAAGTCTTTTGCAGGCTGTGTGCGCTCGTTTTTAAATTTCAAGTATTGTATTGAATTCCAATCTGACATATATTTTAATCTCTCCAATTTTCAAATATAAAAGCATTATATCATTCTATCTATGAATTTTTTATGATTTTTTCGTTTGATGGATAGCAGAGGCATACATTTTTGCCAACGGTTAAAACGAATAAATTGCGTCTGCCGTTGATCGGCGGTTAAGAGAGCGAAGGGAACGAATGCGATCATTCTGGAAGATAATGATAGTTCTTTACATTTCGTTTTATATCCTCATTGGAAAATCGGATACCATTTACGGAAAAAAACACCATAAAACAGGAACAAAAATTTGTAAAATAGAGTATTCAGACCGGATTTGGAGTTTTGCATTTGATCCATCTTATGTGAAAACGAAAAATTCTACGATTTTATTTCTGATAATATCTTGGAAATATCTCCCTTTATACAGAGGGCCCTTTCTTTTAGCGCAGTGGGAACATACAGATTATCCTGATTGATGCAGACGTAGAAAGCTTGCGGATTTTCTTCTGCCATCCGCCAAAAAGGAATTTTTATAATGCCCGGGGTATTGTTGCCGACACCTAATTCTAAAAATAATATTCGCATTTTTCGGTGTCTGCGTAAAAAAGTTTCATATCTATCGGCAGCCGCATACCAACCTTCATCCTGAACAAAGGTGTTGTCTGCCCGAAGATTCATGGTCATAGGGCCGCCGCAAACGGGGCAGATCGGAAGCAGCTCTGTTAGCACTTTTCTGTCTTTCTGAGTTTTTACCATTTTTCGGATTGTTTCTTCATTATCATACGTGACTGCATGGCAGGGAATCCTGCATTGAAACAGTCCGTAGTCACCCTGCGTATAAAACAGGCGATGCTTATCAAAGCCGGCTTTTTGAAATTGATGGTCAACATTGGTAGTCAAAACGAAATAATCTTTGTTTTTTATAAGATTAAAAAGTCTTTTGTAGGTGCCGTTTTCCACGTCTCTGTAACGGTTTATAAAAACATATCGTGACCAATAGGCCCAATATTCCTCCGCACTGTTAAACGGATAGAAGCCTGCAGAATACATATCGCTAAAACCGTAATAGTGAATAAAATCTGCAAAATTTTCTTGAAAGCGTTTTCCTGTATACGTAAAACCCGCAGCGGCGGAAAGACCAGCTCCCGCACCGATAAGAATGGCCTCGGCGGAATCGAAGGCATACTGTAGTTTTTGAATTTTATCCGAGCAGTTGTCGGTACAAAGCGAGATCAACATCTCTGAACACATTGAAAATCACCTCTATTGTGCAGTTCGTCTTTTTGATATATTCTTTTACGGTTTTTATGGCGATTTCCGCGGCCTCTTTATTGGGAAAGCGAAATTCGCCGGTAGAAATACAGCAAAAAGCGATATTTTTGATTTTATGTTTTTGAGCCAGGCACAGGCAGGATCGATAGCAGGAGGCCAATTGATTTCTTTCCTGATCGGTTACCTGCGTATATACTGTCGGACCTACTGTGTGCAGAATATAACGGCACGGCAAATTGAAAGCAGGTGTAATTTTAGCTGTACCTACGGGTTCATAGCAGTTCTGCTGTTCCATAAGTTCTTTACATACCCTGCGGAGTTGAATACCGGCAAAGGTGTGAATCGCATTATCAATGCATTTGTGGCAGGTAATAAAACAACCGAGTAATTGCGTATTTGCGGCGTTGACGATGGCATCGCACCGGAGCGTTGTGATGTCTCCCTGCCAAAGATAAATCCCTTTTTGTATAGGTTTAAGTTCGGAAAATTCTGTAATTCCCTTTTGCCTGCACTCTTCCTGTAAATATGCATTTTGTATTTGCAGAAATTCTTTGCTGGCAGGTTCGGGCATGCGTATATTGAAGAGAGCGCGAAGCAAATTCTTTTGCATCTGTTCATTTTGAGGAATGCTTAGGGAAGCAAATTCCGGTTGTTCCGAGAGTAACTCTCGGATTAAAAAAATTCTTCGTTCTGTCTGCGTCATAACATGTTCATTTCTTTCAGTGTAAGGGGCGCCGCTGTTATCAGCGGCGCCTTTTACGAAGTTAATCAAAAAAGAAGCCGGCTGTCATATTCAAGTAATTTTCTCCGCTGTAGGAAGGAAAGTGTTTGGAGATCTCTTTTTTAAAACTTTCGGCGTCCGTACAGCTTTGGGCCAGTTCTTTTACGTCTTGGAGATAACTGATCTTGTTCTGGACGTCCTTTAAATCTTCGGGAGTATAATGGGAGGTGAGGATCAGTTGATAGTCTGAGGCGATATAGTTCTTTAACTGAGCGATCAT
>URTC01000060.1 GCA_900550765.1 uncultured Clostridia bacterium
TTTTAGATAAAGTTACCTATACTTATGTACGGAAACAGACGCTTACCGGCGGCGAACGCTTTATCACCCCCGAGCTTAAGGCTATGGAAGAAAAAATCTTAGGCAGCGAGGAAAAAGCGATCCGCCTGGAATACGAAATTTTCTGCCAGGTACGGGAAGAGCTTTTAAAGGCGCTTCCGCGCTTAAAGCAAACGGCTTACGCTATTTCCACTGCCGATTGTCTCTGTGCGCTGGCCGCTGTGGCGGCGGAATTTTCCTATACCCGCCCCACAATACAGACCGACGGCGCTATCCGCATCACCCAAGGACGGCATCCGGTCATTGAAGCCATGATGAACGATTGCTCCTTTGTCCCCAACGATACGCTCTTGGACACGGAGGAAAACCGCTTTATGGTGATCACCGGCCCCAACATGGCGGGAAAAAGCACTTATATGCGCCAGGTAGCCTTAATTACGCTGATGGCGCACATCGGCAGTTTCGTGCCCGCGGCGCAAGCTGAAATTTCCGTTTGCGACCGCATCTTTACCCGCGTAGGCGCCTCCGACGATTTAGCCGCGGGGCAGAGCACCTTTATGCTGGAGATGAACGAAGTAGCCGGTATTTTAAAGAACGCTACGCGCGACAGCCTGATTATTTTAGACGAAATAGGCCGCGGTACCAGCACCTTCGACGGGCTTTCCATCGCCTGGGCTGTGACCGAATATATTGCCAAAAAGAAAAATATCGGCGCCAAAACGCTGTTTGCCACCCATTACCATGCGCTCAGCGAGCTGGAGGGCCGGCTGGACGGCATAAAAAACTACTGCATTACCGTAAAGGAACACGGGGACGACGTAATCTTTCTGCGCAAAATTATGCGGGGCAGCGCAGATAAGAGCTTCGGCATTGCGGTGGCGCATTTAGCCGGCCTTCCCAAGCCGGTGCTGGAGCGCGCAAAAGAAATTTTAGCTACGCTGGAGGAAGCGGACATCAGCAAAAGCGGCGTAGTGCTGACCGGCGGCAAAGCAAAGCCCGCCAAGGCCGAGCAGACGCTGATGTTTGTAAGCAGTAACACACAGGACATTATCCAAAAACTCAAGGCAGTGGATATCAACACGCTTACGCCGATTTCGGCGCTGAATATCCTCTGTGAGCTTCGCGAGCAGGCAAAGAGGGAAAATGAATGAAAATAAAGTTGCTTGATGCTTCCGTAGCCAATAAGATCGCCGCAGGCGAGGTAGTAGAAAGGCCGGCCTCCATTGTAAAGGAGCTGGTAGAAAACAGTATAGACGCCGGAGCCAGCAG
Source organism: uncultured Clostridia bacterium (assembly GCA_900550765.1). Lineage (GTDB taxonomy): Bacteria > Bacillota > Clostridia > Christensenellales > QALW01 > UMGS1322. The sequence goes on from URTC01000060.1 coordinate 1,288, forward strand.
CGTAACGGTGGAAATCCGGGGCGGCGGAATCGAGCTGATACGCATTTCCGATAACGGCTGCGGCATGGCGGAGGACGATGTAAAGCAGGCGTTTCTGCGCCACGCCACCAGCAAAATCTCCCGCGCGGAGGATTTGAACGATATCAATACCTTAGGCTTCCGCGGCGAAGCGTTGGCCAGCATTGCTGCCGTTTCCCGTGTGCGCCTTGTAACACGAACCGCCGACGCGCAGGAGGGTACGGAAATTGAATTAGAGGGCGGAAAAATAGAAAAATTTTGTGCCGCCGGCTGTCCGGAGGGCACGGGCATATGGGTCAAAGAGCTGTTTTTCAATACCCCCGCCCGCCGAAAATTTTTAAAAAAGCCTTCCCAGGAGGCCTCTTATATCAGTGAGGCCATGTACCGGCTGGCACTCTCTAACCCCGGAATATCCATGCGCTTTATCCATGAGGGAAAAACGGTTCTGCATACCCCCGGAGACGGCAATCTGCTTTCGGCGATCCGCGCAATCTACGGCGCCGAGGTGTCGGGCAATATGATTCCGGTGGAGTATGAAGCAAATCACATTCATTTAACCGGCTACCTGGGCAACCGGGAGCTGCAAAAGAACAACCGCAGCTGGCAGCTGCTGTTCGTAAACGGCCGCTGGATCAAAAATCAGCTGATTTCTCAGGCCGCGCAGGATGCTTACGCCGGAAGACTCAATATCGGCAAATTCCCGTTTTTTATTTTAAAAATGCAGCTTTCGGGAAATTTAGTGGATGTAAACGTGCACCCCAATAAGCAGGAGGTGCGCTTTGCCGACGGTCTGCCGGTGTATGAAACCGTTTATAAAGCCATCTATGACGCTCTGCGCGCCAATCAGGAGGTTCCGGCGCTGTTTCGGGAAAAACCGCCGCAGGCCCCGGGTGTAACGGGGATCATAGAGGTAGACACCGTCGGTCAAAAAGCGCCCGTTTTTAAGGAGGGCTCCCCCGCAGAAACGGCGCAGTGCTCTATGCCGGCGCCGCCTTCCGGACTGCAGCCGGCGGACAAAGCCGTGCCTGAGAAAGAGCACACCGCTGTATTTGCGGCAGAGCCGGAGAAGCAGCGCGCTGCAGAACAGATCAAAAAGTTTGCCGAATTTATTGCCGACAGCGCACCGGAGGTGGCTGAAACCGGCTTCTCTCCGATATCCATGATGTCAAGGCATATCCCTGGGGCCGTGCAGCAGGAGATTGAAATCGAATATACGCCTCAATATAAGGTAACGGGCATTTTATTTGACACCTATATTATTTTAGAGGCCGGTGAGGATGCTTACATCATTGACCAGCATGCCGCGCACGAACGGCTGCTGTTTGAAAAATTCATGAAGCAGGCGCAGGAGAATGCGGCGGCAAGCCAACTAATGCTTGCACCGGCCGTTATTCAGGTTTCTCCCGCGGAGCAGGCCGTTTTAGAAGAGCTGCTGCCCCAACTGGCAAGCATCGGTTATGAGATTGAGGCGATCGGTCCCGGCGCCTTTGCCGTAAAGGCGGCGCCCGTGGCTTTAGGGCCGGTAGATCCGCAAAAATTTATTTCCGCTCTGCTGGATGAAAGCGCATCGCTGAGGCAGCTCAAGGGCGCGGAGCTCAAACGTTCCAGGCTGATTCAGCTCTCCTGCAAAAGCGCCGTCAAGGGCGGCGATAAGCTTTCGGCAGAGGATATCGAAAAACTGATGCAGCTGATCGTTCAGGAAAATATCCCGCTTTCCTGCCCCCACGGCCGGCCGATTTTAATTAAGCTTACAAAGCGCGAACTGGAAGTGCGCTTTAAACGAATCCAATGAGTGTGCTCATCATTGCGGGACCTACGGCCTCAGGCAAAACACGGCTGGGCGCAGAGCTGGCCAAGCGGCTTGACGGCGAAGTCATCTCCTGCGATTCCATGCAGATATACCGGGATATCCCCATCTGCTCCGCCGCGCCTACAAGGGAGGAAATGCAGGGAATTCCCCATCATTTAATCGGCTTTTTACCCTTTAACGCTGCCTTTACCGTGGTGGATTACCGCGAGGCCGCGCGGAAGAAAGTCCGCGATATTCTCGCCCGGGGAAAGCAGCCGATTTTCGTCGGCGGGACGGGACTGTATGTTCATTCTTTGATATATGAACCGGATTTTGCCGGCGGTTTTGATGAAACCCTGCGCCGCAGCCTGGACGCGCTGCCGAACGAAGAGCTGTACGCACGCCTGCAAAAAGCGGATAAAGATACAAAGATTTCACCCGGCGACCGCAAGCGGATGCTCCGCGCGCTGGAGGTTTATATGTTGACCGGCAAAACCCCGCAGCAGGGCTCTTCCTGGCGAAAAAAAAGCACGGAATTTGACTATAAGCTATTCTGCATTTCGCCCCCCCGCGAGGTGCTCTATGAAAGGATCAATTGCCGCGTGGAGGAAATGCTTGCCGCAGGGATGGAAGAGGAAATCCGGCGCCTGCACCAGCTGGGCATAAATGAAACGCACCAGTGCTACAAGGCCATCGGGTGCCGGCAGCTGATCGAATATTTTGAAGGGAAAATCACACGCGAGCAGGCCGTGGAAAAAATCAAAACCGAAAGCCGCCGGTACGCTAAGCGGCAGCTGACCTGGATGCGCGGTGAAGAAGCCATATGGCTGGAGGGAAAAAATCCCCTTGAAAAAATACTGGAGGAGCTATGAACGAGATACTGGCCGAAGAATACGGCGTTTCCGCGCCGCTTTTAAAAAAGGCGGCGGAGATGGAAGAAAAATGCGCCGAGGTTTTTAAGCAAATTGATAAAGTAAAAGAATACAACCAGCTGCGGGTGCTGCACGCGTTTATGGAGGAGCGGGTTTCGCCCTCCCACTTTGCCCCCAGCTACGGCTACGGCTATGACGACGCCGGAAGGGAAAAGCTGGAGCAGCTGTTCGCCCGCATTTTTAGGGCCGAGGCGGCGCTGGTGCGGCCGCATATTGCCTCCGGCACCCATGCGCTGGCCATCGCCCTGCAGGGCATTGTGCGAAAAGGCGACCGCGTGGTTTCCGCCTCCGGCGCGCCGTACGATACGTTAGAGGGCATTATCGGCCATAAAACGCCCGCAGAGGGTTCCCTGTGCGAGAAGGGTGCGCATTATGAAGAACTGCCGCTGAAGGCAGACGGCACAATGGACTTTGACGCGCTTCCCGCCTTTGCGCGCGGCGCGGCGGTCGTCATGCTGCAGCGCTCCCGCGGATATCAGGATAGACCCAGCCTTACGATATCCGATCTCCGCCGGGCGGCACAGATCATCAAAAAAGCAGATCCCTCGGCCATTATTTTTGTGGATAACTGCTACGGCGAATTTGTGGAGGACTGCGAGCCGTTAGAGGCCGGCGCCGATATCATGGTCGGCTCCTTAATTAAAAACGCCGGCGGCGGCCTGGCGCCGACGGGGGCGTATATTGCCGGACGGGCGGATTTAATCGAGCGCGTCTCCTATCGGCTGACGGCCCCGGGCATCGGCAGCGAGGTAGGCAGCTACGCGGCAGGCTATCTGCCCTTTTACCAAGGCTTGTTTTTAGCGCCGCAAACGGTTTCGGAAGCATTAAAAGGCGCGGTTTTTACCTCCGCCATGTTAGAGGAATACGGCTATACCCCCTCACCAAAATGGAATGAAGCGCGGGGCTGTATCATACAATCGGTGCAATTAGGCAGCGCCGAAAAGGTCATTGCGCTCTGCCGGCAGATTCAAAAGGTCTCTCCGGTGGATTCCTATGTAACGCCGGAGCCCTGGGCTATGCCGGGATACAGCGACGAAGTGATCATGGCCGCGGGTACGTTTATTCAGGGAGCATCCATTGAGCTCAGCGGCGACGCGCCCATCCGCGAGCCCTATATGTTTTATATGCAGGGCGGTATCGTCTATTCCCAGGTAAAGGCGGCGGTGCTGTGCGCCCTTGAAAAAATGAACGGAGGTAACTAAAATGGAACGACTTGGCGTAAAGCCGTGCGATATCCTGATTCCCGCGCCGGGTACCGATTTATACGCTTATTCGGTGGTGGCGTGCGACCAGTTTACCAGTGATGCAGCCTATTGGCAGAAGGTTGAACACATCGTGGGCGAAAAGCCCTCCACGCTGCGAATGACCTTTCCGGAAATTTATTTAAAAAAGGATAACCGCAAACGTACGGAAGAAATTAATCAAGCGATGTGCCGGTATCTGGCTTCTAATCTATTCCGAGAGTTTCCTGACGCTGTCTTTTATATAGAGCGAACGCTTTCCTTCGGCGGAGTACGCAGGGGGATTGTGTTAGCGGCGGATTTGGAGGAATATGCGTATTCGCCCGATTCTCATTCCCTGATCCGCGCAACCGAGGGAACCATTGAGGACCGCCTTCCGCCCCGGGTGCTGATCCGGAAAGACGCGCCGATCGAACTGCCCCATATCATGCTGCTGATCGACGATAAAAAGCATGAAATCATCGCGCCGCTGGCTGAAATGGAAAAAACGCCGGTATACCAACCCGAGCTGATGCTCGGCGGCGGCAGCATCAAGGGCTGGTGCTTAGGGGAAGAAGCAAAGGCGCACGTACTGCGCAGCCTGCCGCTGGCCGATTGCGGAACAGGCGAAAATATCATCCGCTTTGCCGTAGGCGACGGCAATCATTCCCTGGCTACGGCCAAAAAATGCTGGGAGGAGCTGAAAAAGACCTTAACGCCCCAGCAGCAAAAGGACCACCCCGCCCGGTACGCGCTGTGTGAAATTGTAAACCTGCATGAGGAATCCATGCTATTTGAGCCGATTCACCGCGTGCTGTTCCAAGTGGATATGGCCGATTTTCTAAAAGCCTTAAAGGGCATTGAGGGAAATTCCGGCCAAACCTGCATGGTGCTGACGGATTCCAGTGAGCAGGCCGTATGCCTAAAGCCCTCCCATACGCTTACGGTGGGCACGCTGCAGCGGTTTTTGGATGAATATCTTCAGGCGCACCCCGGCGTGCGCATCGATTACGTACACGAGGCCGAGCAGGTGAAAAAGCTGGCCAAGGAAGCAAATACCGTGGGCATCCTGCTGCCGGCCATTCAAAAGGAAACGCTCTTTCCGGCCGTGCAGGAGAACGGGCCGCTGCCGCGTAAGACGTTTTCCATGGGTATGGGGCAGGATAAGCGGTATTATTTAGAAGCAAGAAAAATCAGATAGGGGAAGAAAGACATGATCAAAGTAACAAAATTCGGCGGCAGCTCCCTCGCGAGCGCAGAGCAGTTTAAGAAGGTCGGAGACATCATCCGCGCAGATGAGGGAAGAAGATACGTGGTACCTTCCGCTCCTGGAAAACGAAATTCTGCTGATACGAAAGTAACCGATATGCTGTATGACTGCTATCGCACTGCAGTTGCCGGAAGAGATTTCAAGAAGAAACTGCAGAACATCAAAGCGAGATATCAGGAGATCATCGACGGTCTGAACCTCAGCCTGGATCTTTCCCCGGAATTTGAAAAAATCGCAGAAAACTTTGCCGCAGCAGCCGGAGAGGACTACGCCGCATCCCGCGGAGAGTACCTGAACGGTATCGTGATGGCAAATTATCTGGGATATACGTATATTGATTCTGCAGAAGTGATCTGCTTCGACGAGAACGGAAACTTCCTTGCAGACAAGACTGACGAAGTGCTCTCCGAGCGTTTAAAAGATCTGGATAACGCAGTCGTTCCTGGATTCTACGGTGCAAAACCGGACGGAAGCGTAAAAACCTTCTCCCGCGGCGGATCCGATATCACTGGTTCCATCGTGGCAAAGGCCGTACACGCTGACATCTACGAGAACTGGACCGATGTTTCCGGTTTCCTGGTAACCGCTCCGCGTATCGTCAAGGATCCGGAAGTCATTTCCACCATTACCTACCGTGAGCTGCGTGAGCTTTCCTACATGGGAGCTACCGTCCTTCATGAGGACTCCATCTTCCCACTCCGTCAGGAGGGAATCCCGATCCACGTGCTGAACACCAACGCACCGCAGGATCCGGGAACCATGATAGTGGAGGACACCTGCAGCAAGCCGAAATTCACCATCACCGGTATCGCCGGAAAGAAAGGCTTTGCATCCATCACGGTTGAGAAGAGCATGATGAATACCGAGATCGGCTTTGGCAGAAAAGTGCTCGGTGTTTTTGAGGACAACAATCTTTCCTTCGAACATATGCCGTCCGGCATCGATACCATGACGGTATTTGTTCATCAGAGTGAGTTTGCAGCAAAAGAACAGCAGGTTATCGCAGGATTGCATCGTGCGGTACAGCCGGATTCCATCGACCTTGAGTCCGATCTGGCGCTGATCGCTGTTGTGGGCCGCGGCATGAGAAGAACGAGAGGCACTGCCGGAAGAATCTTCTCCGCACTGGCACACGCACACGTCAACGTTAAGATGATCGACCAGGGTTCCAGTGAGCTTAACATCATCATCGGCGTGGAGAACCGCGATTTTGAGACGGCAATCAAAGCAATCTATGATATCTTTGTAGTAGCACAGATCTAAAATGAATCTATAAAAAATCTCTGTCAGGAGTCTGAACTTCCGACAGAGATTTTTTTATGGTTTTTATGCCGCCGTACCGCGGAATTCTCTTCGAATGGTGAATGTAAAAATACAGATTACCACACAGCAGATGATCCAGGTCGTCGGTTCGCAGAAGCAGACAGCGCGGTAACCGATCTGCGGAACACAAACGAAGAGATTATGTCTATTGCACTGATCTATCAATTTTCCTCACCGGGGTATTTTTCAAAGAGATTTAAAGGCTACACCGGCCTTACGCCGACCGAGTACCGCAGGTAAACAGAAACGAATTTTGCCCTTGTCGTTTTTGGGAACAGATGGTATAATCATTTCATAAATGCAAGACATTTGTGAAAAAATATCATAAAGGAACGAGGATGCAAGATGAAACGACGAGTATTACTGAAATTGAGCGGAGAAGCTCTTGCAGGAGAGAAACACACCGGTTTTGACGAGCCGACCGTCACAAAAGTGGCAAAACAGGTAAAACAGTTAGCAGATGATGGCGTGGAAGTTGGTGTTGTTATTGGCGGCGGTAATTTCTGGCGTGGAAGAACAAGCGAGAATATTGACCGTACCAAGGCGGATCAGATCGGAATGTTAGCAACCGTGATGAACTGTATCTATGTTTCGGAGATTTTCCGTTCCGAAGGAATGAAGACACAGGTACTGACACCATTTGAATGTGGCTCTTTCACAAAGTTATTTTCTAAGGATCGTGCAAACAAATACTTTGAGCATGGAATGGTTGTATTTTTTGCAGGCGGTATCGGACATCCGTATTTTTCAACGGATACT
>URTC01000061.1 GCA_900550765.1 uncultured Clostridia bacterium
AGGTTTTTATTGCGGTAATATCTATTGTGGGGACCTGATTGATCCAAAGACCATCCGCGAGACCGGTGATAGTTACTGAACCGTAAGAGAATGTGACCAGCCGGGGAGTATTGTCGGTCTCATATCCATAGGGGGCGGCCGTTTCGGTCAAATAGTAGCTGTAGCCTGAGGGGACGTTTGGAAATATAACGCTTCCGTCCGCGGCGGAGACTGCAGTCATATTTATTCCGTTTTCTCCTTGCAGGGAAAATACCGCGCCGGGCAGAGCCGCCAGCGTATCCCCGGCAATTTTTTGAAAGGTTACGTCCGCCAGATATCCTTTTACCTGAGGAATGTCAAAGGTGAGCTGCTTCAGCGTTGGGTTTTCCTCCTGGGCATGTTGTGATAAAAAGTAATACAGCACAGTTGTTTTGTTAGTATCGTAAGCGGTGTCCCTCTTAAAACCTTCGGCGGTATTGAGGAGCTTGATGCGGTAGGAAACGGCATAAGTTTTTTCCTGCCCTGCTGTTTGAACGGGCGTATCTGCCCGCAGGTTCCATTGAAGCGTATGCGTATCTTCATAAAAGAAAACAGTGTCGTTGTCCGCGGTAAGCCCGCGGTATTCCATATATGTCCCCATGGGATCCTCCACACGCCATGCATTTGCGTAAATGGTGATCAGCTTGCTGATGTTTTCAAAATGTTCAAGCAGCTTTTCTTCTTCTGTGGCAGTGTAGACAGCAGCAGAAAATCTCCCGAGCCAATTTTTGATCGTTTCGTTTAAAGAACAGTTCTGCCAGGTGCAGTTGATGCGGTCATTTTCATTGCCGATGTATACGGATAGAACGGTCATTCCGGCTTTGGTTATCCGGTCAGCGATGCCGCTGCTGCCGTTATAGACATTGTAGTGATCTTCGTGTTCGGTGCTGCTCCCGGATCCGCCGTCGGAGTATCCGTTCTGCGTGTTATGATACGTAGGCTTTCCGTCAGAAAGCAGAAGGATATAGCAATTGCTTGCGGCAATGCCGGAAACATTCAGCATTGTATAGGCCTGCGTCAGTCCTGCTTCAATATTTGTACCGCCCATGGAATTTTGCCGCGGTGTGCTGATGCGGGCTACGGCCGATTTTAATTGGTCCTTTCCCGTTTTGATATCGGTGAGCTCCTGTATTGTGGCGGATGTGCTTCCAAAGGTAACGATCCCTACTTTTCTGACGGTATCCGTCCCGGCCGCCTGCGCCTCTTTGGCAAAGCTTTCAATAAAGCTATTGGCGGAGGCTTTGGCAGCGTTGATTCTTGAGGTACGGCCCATAGATTCGTTCATGCTGTTGGAGATATCGATGACCAGAACAACCGCTGCGTCGGGAGAGAAGCTCATTTCATGCAAGGTTTCGGTAGTCGTCACTTTTAAAGTGACTGTAAAGAGATTTTCCTCATCAGCGGGAGCAATGGTTTTACTGACTTTTACCGCATCGTTTTCTGCGGATTTTTCCGTTCCCTGCGTCACAATCTGTTTTAAGGTTTCTTCCGTGCTTGCGTGGCTGACCGTTGAAAGTAAAGAACTGAGCATCAGAACGGTCAAAAATATACATAATCCGTTTAAAAACCCTTTTTTCATTTATTTTTACCTGCCTTTCTGTTATCAAAAAGCGTACTTTTTGACAAGAATATACAAAAACTTTTTTTGTTGGTCTGCAGATAAAAAAAGGGATTATTTGTGAGAAAACGTTTGCAATTTTAAAAGTTTTATGCTATAGTAACAGCTGAAAAAAGCAACTGTCAAAAGGTACACCTTTTGACAGTTGCTTTTTTATTCCGATGAGCGGTGTTCCCGCAGCCTCCGGTAAAATGTGGATTCACTGATGTTGTATTGCTTTAAAATCTCGGAAGAAGCAAGCTGCTTTTCCTCCCAGGCACGGAGGATTTCGGAAAAATCTTGCGGCAGATCTTTTTTGGGCCTTCCGAATTTTACCCACCTTGCTTTAGCTGCGGCAATTCCGGCAGACTGTCTTTTTTTTATGTTTTCTCGTTCGTTTTGGGCAACGAAAGAAAGAATTTGTAAAACTAAGTCGGCGATAAAGGTACCCATCAGATCTTTTCCGTTTCTTGTATCCAGCAAAGGCATATCGATTACGCAAATATCAATACCGATTTCTTTTGTTAAAATACGCCATTGCTTCTGGATATTTTCATAATTCCGTCCCAGCCGGTCAATACTGAGGATATACAGCAGATCGCCGGCTTTCAGGGTTTGCTTTAATTCTTTATACTTAGGGCGGTCAAAATCTTTACCGGATTGCTTATCGACAAAAATGTTTTCACCGGGAACCTTTTTTTCCTGCATAGCAATCAATTGGCGGTCTTCGTTTTGATCGGTGCTGGATACCCGTACGTATCCGTATATGCTGCTTGACATGGTTTTCTCCGTTCTGCCGCTGCGGCATGTGAAAAACAAAATGATATTTTCAACGGCAAATCTTATTTTGATGTGTAAAAAGAGCTGACGTTTTCTTAAAAACAGTATTAGAATGAGCCATTTATCTGGAAATAAACAATAATTTTGTTTTGAAACATAAAAAATAGCAATAAATTCTTATTCTGCGGCTCTTTGGCGAAAGGCCCTGTTTAAAGCCGGGCTTTTTCAGGGCATTCGTGCGGAAGACATTTTTTCTTGATTATTCCGCCGCTTTATTATATAATATATACCGTTAAATTACAGAAGGAAATCATGGATTTTTATTGGAGAAGCTTATGGCATACGTTGCGCTTTACCGCCGGTGGCGGCCGCAGAGATTTGAAGACCTTGTGGGGCAGGAGCCTATCGTTCGTACGCTTTTGAATCAGCTGGAAAGCGGACGGATTGCCCATGCCTATTTGTTTGCCGGTCCCCGGGGTACGGGAAAGACCAGTACGGCCAAACTGTTTGCCAGAGCGATAAACTGCCAGAACCCCAAAGAAGGGGAACCCTGCGGGAAATGTGAAGCCTGCTTGGCTGCCGGTGCAGATGAAAATATGGATATTATTGAAATCGATGCGGCCAGCAACAACGGTGTGGACAATATTCGTGATATCCGCGATAAAGTGGTTTTTGCCCCGGCGGTGGGCAAGTATAAGGTGTATATTATCGATGAAGTACATATGCTCTCCGGCGGTGCATTCAATGCGCTGCTGAAGACCTTGGAAGAACCGCCCAAGCATGCGGTATTTATTCTGGCTACTACGGAAATTCATAAGCTGCCGGCTACGATCCTGAGCCGGTGCCAGCGGTTTGATTTTAAACTGATTTCTTCAAAAGTGATTGCGCAGCGATTGGAATATGTGCTGAAGGAGAGCGGTGCCGAGTTTGAGACAGCGGCTGTTGCGCTGATAGCCAAAAGCGCCGGCGGCGGTATGCGTGACGCGCTTTCTTTGGCCGATGTCTGCCTTTCCTACTGCGGCAGCCGGGTAACGCTGGATGATGCCATGGGCGTGCTGGGAATTTCCGACCGCGGTTTTATTTTTGATTTCGCCGATGCGCTGCTTGTCTCGGATATTGCCAAAGTGCTGGAAAAGTGCCGGGAGCTTGAGGGCGAGGGGAAAGATATCAGTGTGTTTATTGCCGAACTTATGGAACATATGCGGGATATTCTGCTTTGCATGTATGCACCGGAGAGCGAGGAGCTTGTATCCCTTCCCCGTGAGATGCAGGCACGCTTGAAAACACAGGCCGAACAGGCCAACGGCGAGAGACTGCTGCGTGCAGTAGAGATTCTTTCGGCTCTTGAGGCAGATATTAAGCAGCATAATCGGCCTGAAATACAGCTGGAAACGGCAATGATAAGAATTTGTACCCCTCGTACAGAGAGCGATTATTCGGCTTATGAGGACAGGCTTGCAGAGCTTGAAAGAAAAGTGAGTCAGCTTTGTGTGAACGGTTTAACCGCGCCCGAAACGATTTCTGATCGCCAAGAGATATCTCGGGAGGAGCTTCCGCCGTGGGAGACACCGTCTTCGGTGCCGAATGCCCCCAAAGATGAGCCGATGAAAGAGAAAAAGGCAAGTGCGGCGGCTGCGCCTGCACCTCGGCCGGCTGCGGCGGCGGACAGGAACAGCAACGGCTTGTGGAATATGCTTTTAGCGCGGGTAAAGGCTTCCGATTTGCCGCTGTATATGATGATACGCGGCTTTGACGGCGCGGCTGCCGAGAACGACGGATTTACGATCTATATTCCGCAGGCGGCTGCTTCCAAGGAGGGACTGGTACGCAAGTATGAAGGTGTGCTTGCCGATCATCTTGAGGAGCTTAGCGGCCGCAGGCTGAAGGTGCATGCTGTGGTAGGGGCAAAACCCCTGAAAAACGGAGAGGAAGAACAGGATGCCGGCAGTGCAGACAGAATGCAGGCAGCGCTGGACTTGTTTTCATAAATAAACAAATAAGTTGGAGGTTTTTTTCTTATGGCAAGAGGTGGATTTCCCGGCGGAGGATTCGGCGGCGGAGGGAATATGCAGCAGCTGCTGCGTCAGGCGCAAAAAATGCAGGCGGATATGGAAAAGGTCCAGCAGGAGCTGGAAGAAACAGAGCTGGAGGTCAGCTCCGGCGGCGGTATGGTCGTATGTAAGGTGACCGGGAAGGGCGATATCGTTTCCATTAAGATTAACCCGCAGATCGTTGACCCGGAGGACGTAGAAATGCTGGAGGATACCGTTACGGCAGCCGTAAAGGAAGCACTGCGGCAGGCGAGCGAGCTTTCGGGCGAAAGAATGAGTAAAATTACCGGCGGAATGGGCGGGGGTTTGTTTTAAGTGAGCGTATATATAGAGCCGCTGGCCAGGCTTGTCAATGCGTTTTCCAAGCTGCCGGGCATCGGCGGAAAAACGGCCCTGCGGCTTGCCTATCATGTGATCAGCGCGCCGGAGGAGGATATTAGGGATTTGACCCTGGCGCTGCAGGAGATCAAGAAAAAAATCAAATACTGTACACAGTGCGGGAATTTTTGTGAGGGCGAGTTGTGCGATATCTGTGCAAACCCCAGAAGGAACCATACACAGATCTGCGTGGTAAAGGATCCGCGGGATGTGATTGCCATGGAAAAAGCTGAAAGCTTTCAAGGGGTGTATCATGTGCTGCACGGAACGATTTCCCCCATGGACGGCATCGGACCTGATGATATCCGCATTAAAGAGCTGCTGAATCGGCTGGACGGTGTAGCGGAGGTCATTCTTGCTACCAATCCCGATGTGGAGGGAGACGCTACGGCAGTATATATCGCCAGACTTTTGAAGCCTATGGGGATTAAAACTACACGGATCGCCCATGGGATTCCCATCGGCGGGGATTTAGAGTATATTGACGAGGTGACCCTTGCCAAAGCACTGGATGGCCGGCGGGAGATGTAAATAGAACTTTGAGCTTTTGCGTATTTTATGGCAGAAGCTCTTTTGTTTTTTTAAAAAAACAAGTATGATGAAGGGAACTGCCTGCAGCTGCATCCGTTTTAAAAAACTGTGTATTGAATTCTGGAATTCGATATGATATAATCTACTACATATATTGCATGTGTTTGTAAGGAAGGATTCAATGAGACGAACGGTTCTATGCCTGCTTCTTTCCGCGGTGCTTTTGCTGACTTCCTGCAGCCGGGACCCGGATATGCCTGCGCAGGGGGTGTTGGCTTCGGCTTCACCGGCGGCTGAAACGGAGAGCTGGAGCGGCATTGATCTATTTGCTTCTGTAAAAACACTCCTTCCTGCGGAGCCTTCACCGCCTCCTCGGGAGACGGCGCCGCCGGATACGCAGCCGGAAGCCACACAGCCGGAGTATAAGGCATTCAAGTGCCGGCGTATCAGTTTTTCCGATACCTTGCAGACGGGAATTACATTTGCTTCGGGCGGTCGGAGGCTGGCTTTGCCGCTGCCCGAAGATTGGATTGTGGAGGCAATGCCCGCGCCGGCAATGGATATTCTTTATCAGGGCAGCCGCATCGGAACGATCAGCAGCACACAGCCGTATACCGCCGTAGAAAAATATGAGCTTCGGGCTTGGGTCAGGGAGAATCTGCAAGCCGAGCGCGCTGTGTGCAAAGTAATTGAAGACGGAAAAACAGTGTATAAACGATTGTACTCCTTTACCGATACTCTGGCGCAAAGCACGATCTATGTGAGTGTGGATTATACGGCGCTGGATGACGCAATGTTTTTTATGCTTTTTGAAAATGCGGCGATTTCTGCAGAGACGGGAGGCGCGCAGCATATTTCACTCTTCCCGCAGAACGGGTCGGATCAGATCTTGATTTTGGGCAACAGCTTTATTGCTACTTCGGAAATTGGCAGCTTTTTGGAGCAGTTTTTAATACGGGCGGACAAGCCTTATACACTGCGGGCGGTTTCCCGAGGCTATGCCTCGGTGGAAGATTATGCCCAGGAGGAGTGGCTGCAGGCGATTCGGGAAGGGCACTATTGTGCCGTATTCCAATGCGGGTTGTATGCCCCCAATGATGTGGATCAATTTGTTAAGGTGAAACAGGCGTGTTCCGATTCGTATACGCGGCTGGTTCTGTTTCCCGCGCATAATGAAAATAAAAGTTTTATCCGTCAAATCGAGGACAGGCACCCCGAGGTGATCTGCCTGAATTGGCAGGAGGAGATCAACCGGCTGATTAAAAGTTCGCAGTGCAGGGCAGTGTACCGGGATTTTTGCATAGATGATGCGCATCAGCATACTACGCCGCTGGGGGGCTATGTAGGCGCGCATCTGATATATCGTGCGCTTTTTCAGGAGATCCCGCCGTATTATGTAGGGGAGACTCCGCTTTCTATGGAAAGCATCTCCTTTTATTTAGGCAGCTATACGGATACGGGAAAAGCGGAAGAAATAAAATTTGAAAGGATGTATTCCTTACGGTAGCAATGCTTGCGGAATGGACATCTTTCAAAAATAAAATACCGTAGCTCTTTTAGGAAGGGAACAAAGGACGTAAGGAGAGGATCGTAATGAAAAAACATTGTGTGCTTATATGCGCGGTACTCATATGTGCGGGAGTGTTCGGGGCCCGGATAGAGGCGAATGCAGAGGCTTCGGCAAATTTACTTAGCAGCGCCAATTCCTATATGACCAGTCCTTATAATGCCTGGTATGTTTTTCAGGAGGGGCAGATCCAATATTCCCCGGGAGAAAACCCGTATTTGATTTTTAAAACGGTAAGCGGAAAAAATTGGTGCTCTCCGGCATTGAACCTGGGCTGTGTTCCGATGGGCGGCGTGTTTCAGCTGGATTATGATATTTATCTGGTTTCGGATTATGATGTTACAAGCTTGAATAATGTAATCCGTTCCAAAAATCAGTTGAGCTTGAGTACGGCATATAATCAGTCTACGTCAAGTTATTACGGCAGTATCGGCAGACTTCAAGCCAGAACCAATCAATGGGTGCATTTTACTACTACTTTTGGTATTCGGAATGAAGAAAGCCATTTGCTTTCACAGGAGGCGATGTTCTGCTTTGATAATATCGGTGCGGATATTGCCTATATTTACTTGGATAATGTGGAGCTGCGCATTTTAGATTATACCTATACGGCTACCATGCAGCCGATTGATCCGAACGGGGAGCTGAATCCTACGCCTGTGCCTACCCCGCGTTTGTTTGCTTCTTTACCTACGGCACCGCCTACGGTACCGCCTGCGGTTTTACCTACAATACCTGCGGTGCAGACGCCTGTGCTTCCATCCGCCGCCCCCACGGTTGCAGCGGAGACCGCAGCACCATTTTCTCCTGCCGCCGGGGACGGGGAAAATCTGTTAGAGCCTGCTTCTTCTTCGTTTGAAGGGATTGATCCGGGAGTAGAGGTCTCATGGGTGAAGCAGAACGGTACGCTGAAGATTGATGAAAATGGGTATGAAGGCAGCTGTTTGACACTTTGCGATATGTTCAGCGGGGATTCCCCGTATTTAAAGCTTTCTAAATATATTACGGAACCGGGCGTGTATACGGTTTCTCTGATGCTGCGCGTTACTTATGCCGGAAATGCCGAATTGGCTGTTCCGTCCCTTACTTTGCAGAGCAGTACGCCGGGCAGCATGTTTTCTTCCTCCCGCGATGGGCGTTATTTTTGCGATATTGCCGTTGCATCGCAGGCACTGGAGGATCAGCAATGGTATGAGGTTTCCGGAAGTTTTACCGTTGAAGAGCTGCCGGGGAAAAATGCCCAGTGGATGCTGTTTGTTTCGGGACTTCCTGCACAGGTACAGCAGATCAGCATCGATAATGTTTCCCTTGTCCGCAGCGGGGTCAAAGTAGAAAGGACACCGATGCAGACGGAGGAGGCGCAGGAGCAGAAAAATGTTTCTCTGCCCGGCGGCTGGATTATTGGGTTAGGTTCGGTTGGCGCGGCGGGAGTGATCTGTTTGGCTGCAACGCTTATTTTGCTTTGCGTAAGAAGAAAATAAGACCGGCGGGATCGGTCTTCCAGAGAGATTGACGAGGTATCCCGGCTTTTTCAATAGATTGATAAAAAAATCACTTTTTTACAGTATACCCTTTTTGTTCGCCTTTTGTCCATCCTTTTTCACCGGCTT
>URTC01000062.1 GCA_900550765.1 uncultured Clostridia bacterium
CTAATGCGTCTTCAATACGCAGCTTCTTCTCCTTCATTTCTACCTCAGTAGCAGCACCCACCTGCACAACGGCTACGCCGCCAGCCAGTTTGGCCAAACGCTCCTGAAGCTTTTCTTTATCATAATCACTGGTGGTTTCCGCAATTTGCGCCTTAATAGACTGCACCCTTGCCGCGATATCATCTTTGCTGCCTGCGCCTTCGATAATAGTGGTATTCTCTTTATCCACTTTCACCAGTCTCGCTGTTCCTAAAAGATCCATCGTAGCATCCTTAAGCTCAAGCCCAAGTTCCTCAGAAATGACCTGACCGCCGGTAAGTACGGCGATATCCTGAAGCATTGCTTTTCTTCTGTCGCCAAAGCCGGGAGCTTTTACCGCAACGACATTAAAGGTTCCGCGCAGCTTGTTTACTACCAGCGTTGCCAGCGGCTCACTCTCGATATCATCGGCAATAATCAGCAGCTTTTTGCCCATCTGAACGATCTGCTCAAGAATGGGGAGAATCTCCTGAATATTAGAGATCTTCTTATCAGTAATTAAAATCAGCGGATTATCCAATACGGCTTCCATTTTATCGGTATCGGTAACCATGTAGGAAGAAGCATAGCCGCGGTCAAACTGCATTCCTTCTACCAGACCTAATTCGGTTTTCATCGTCTTGGATTCCTCAACCGTGATAACGCCATCCTTGCCCACCTTTTCCATGGCATCGGCGATCAAGCTGCCAATCTCATTATCACTGGCAGAAATCGCAGCAACCTGCGCGATTGCCGTTTTATTTTCAATGGGCTTAGAAATCTTCTTAAGCTCGTCTACCGCTACTTCTACAGCAGAAAGAATGCCCTTACGCAATACCATCGGATTTGCACCGGCTGCTACGTTCTTAGCGCCTTCACGGAAAATTGCCTGTGCAAGCACTGCAGCGGTAGTTGTACCGTCGCCGGCTACATCGTTGGTTTTTACCGAAACCTCTTTTACCAACTGCGCTCCCATGTTCTCAAAGGGATCCTCTAGCTCAATTTCCTTCGCGATGGTTACACCGTCGTTATTGATCAGCGGTGAACCGTATTTTTTATCCAAAACTACATTCCGGCCCTTAGGACCTATTGTAATTTTTACGGTATCTGCTAAAATATCAACGCCCGTCTGAAGCGATCTGCGCGCTTCCTCACCATATTTAAATTGTTTTGCCATAATTTTTATCCCCCTTATTCTTCTATAACGCCTAAGATATCACTTTGGCTGATAACCATGTACTCGGTGCCGTCAAGCTTTACGGTAGTGCCGGCATATTGGCTGTAAACGACCTTCTGGCCTACGCTTACCTGCATAACAACCTCTTTGCCGCCAACCATGCCCCCCGGCCCTACGGCGATTACATCGGCGAACTGGGGCTTTTCTTTTGCGGTACCGGTCAAAACGATTCCGCTTTTGGTGGTCTCTTCCGCCTCACAGTTTTTGATGACTACTTTGTCAAACAACGGTCTTATCTTCATGTCTATCTCCTCCTTTAATTATTAGCACTCATCTCTGTCGAGTGCTAACACCCTTATCATACATATTTTACCATGCTTAGGCAAATTCTATTTTTCCCCGTTTAAAGCTATTTTCATGCACTTATATAGTAAAATATCTTGTTTTCTATGTTTTTCTCTTGTTTTCTACTATTTTTACTTACTGTTTCACATTCAAATGAGCACGCCGTTCCTCCTCCAGTTTCCGCACCCGCGCTTTCAAATTTTTCACTTCTGCCTGGAGGGCAAACAATGTACGCTGCTGCATGTAAACTTCCTGCATAACACCCGCCTGCTGTACCGGAACTTCCGGTATCTTGATATAAGGAAACGGCGATGAAAGAATCATATGTTTTTCTTCTCCGGCAGTACAGACAATATATTCTTTTTCTCCTCTGGGCGGGGCAACCTCACCGCTGTAGTGCCAGCTTCCGTTAAATGCAAGTACTTTAAGCTTTCCCTCACACCGATACAGCAGCCGCTCGATTTCGACAGCATAAATACAGTTTCCCGCAGCAAGCTCATCGCTGCCGCAATAAATCGTTCCGCCGCTTTCAAAAAGAATGTCATCTCCGCAAAGCTGCGCATAAGTGATGGGCTGCTGTGCTTCAAAAATTATATTTTGTGAATCATATGCATTAATGAGCACATAAGAGCTTTTAGTTTTTTCCATCACATATCCCCGTTCTCCCCTCTTACCTACACACAGCAAATACAAGTCATTTACAGAAGTGTAAATATTTTTTCCGTGCCAACCATCTTCGGCAGCGCTGTATTCAATACACGCACAGCCCTCACGGCTTTTTACACAATAATTTAAAAGCATCTGTGTTCCCCCGGTAACAATCCCACTGGTAATTTCAAAGGATGCCGGCAGGTGCATCAGATGTGTCGTGCTTGTCTTGCCGTCACTCCAGCGGATATACGTAAGTGTATTTGCGGTAACCGCCGCAATATGTACGGTTCCGTTTTTATCGATATCGGCACTGAATAATTTACATTCGTGCGAAGTAAGCACCGAAGAAAAGACTGCACGTTCTTCCTTTGCCGCAATCAAAGAAAGCTGTTTTTTTCCATTTAAGCCTATTTTATATAAATGCTCTGCATCGCTTAAAACATATTCTCTCATCTCAATCTCCCTTTAACACCATATTTCTTTTAATATTATATTGAACTTTTTACCGTTTTATGTTATGATATAAGCGTTTAAAGCAAGGGGTTTTTGCATGAAAATTTTTACTGTTTCTGACCTCCATCTCCCCGGAGGAATGGATAAAACAATGGATATGTTCGGTTCCGGCTGGCAGGGACATTGGGATAAGATCCGCGCAGACTGGCAAAAGCGGGTAAAACAGGACGATATCGTACTTATTGCAGGCGATATATCCTGGGCAATGCAATTGGATGACGCTATTGGGGACCTCAATGCCATCGGTGCTTTGCCGGGAAAAAAAATACTCATCCGGGGCAATCATGACTATTGGTGGAACAGCGTGACCCAGATCCGCCAAAGATTGCCTGAAAATATGTTCGTTTTACAAAATGACGCTGTCAAAATAGAAAATTTTGTTTTCGCAGGCACCCGCGGCTGGATGGAGTCCGCCACTGCAGAAGATAAAAAAATTTTTGCTCGGGAGAAAATTCGTTTGGCTCTCACTCTCTCGGCCGCAAAAAAACTATGTACGGATACTTCCATTCTGATCACTCTTTTACATTATCCTCCGGTAATCAACCGGACACACTTTAACGAATTTTGTGATTTAATGGAACAATATCAAGTAAAATATTGTATTTACGGTCACCTGCACGGCGTAGCGCCGGTAGAAAGCGAACGCACAGTACATAACGGCATTACTTATATACTTTCTTCCTGCGATATGATTGGCTTTCAATTGCGGGAAGTGTTATAAACGGAGGAACATATGATCAATATTTACGAAGCTCCCTATGCGGGATGGAACAAATGCCTTTTTATTGAAAATGATGTTGTACAACTGATAGCAACCCTTGAAGATGGCCCTCGGATCATACGTTACGCATTAAAAAACGGTGAAAACATGTTTTGTGAAAGAACCGATCAAATCTGCACCACCGGCGGAAATGAATGGAAAATTTACGGCGGCCATCGCCTTTGGCATTCCCCGGAAGTTCGTCCGCGCACCTATCCGGCGGATAACTTCCCTATAACCTATGCCGTAGAAGGAACCACGGTAAAACTTACTCCTCCAGCGGAAGATCTTTCGCGTACCCAGAAAGAGATTATACTCTCTCTAAGCGAAAATTCCAGCCGCGTTATGGTAGAGCATCGTATTACGAACACGGGTGCATGGGATATCGATATGGCACTTTGGGCTCTTACGGTTTTGGATAACGGCGGACTTGAGGTCATTCCCGAGCCGGAAAACTATGACGCACTGCTGCCTAACCGCAGAATTTCACTTTGGCCCTATTCCAAACTGAACGATTCCCGTGTTTATTTTGGTGAAAAATTTATTACCTTGATGTCCGATCCCCGCATAGAAGCGCCATTTAAGCTGGGGCTCGATAATCCCTGCGGCTGGGTGGCACTTTTTAATAAAGATTGTCTCTTCATTAAGCGCTATCCCGTAGAGCCTGAGGCAGAATACCCTGACTTCGGTGTATCATTCGAAACCTATATCTGTGATTATATGACTGAATGCGAAAGCCTTTCCCCTATGATGCGGCTATCTCCCGGGGCAATGGGCGTACATGTGGAAGAATGGGAACTGCTGCCCTGTAAAATGCCAAATGCAAAGGATGAAAACGCACTGGAGGATATTTTTAACCGCTATATAAAATAAAAAGAAAGCTGCAGCAGCTTTATCTTCAGGCGTTAAAAGCACCCGCGGATCATCATACTGCTTACATAAATTATTTTTGCAGGGAACTCCACTGTGTTTCCCTGCATATTCTTTTAACAGAAACACCGTTGCATTATTTGAACCAATATAAGCAAAAAATATTGATACAGTACGAGATTCCATTCAATAATGCTAAAAAGCAATATAATTGACAATAATATATAAGATGTGATATTATATTAAAGTATAAATATTCTTCTATTTTGTTTTTTACGGAGTTCTGATCTTTATATATGGAAAATATTATCGATGAGCTTGAAACAGTATCGCCTCAAGCTTCTAAACGCAACAGAATCTATGATGTTCCTGATATCGGCGTTCTGCCGAAAAAGCCATTTTACAGCTTTTTCAAACGCCTTTTCGATATTCTTATTTCTATTCTGGCTCTGCTGATTCTGGCCGTGCCTATGATTATTGTTGCCATTATTATTTTGTGTGATTCCAAGGGGCCTGCCATTTATAAGCAAGAACGGTTAGGCAAAGACGGCAAGCCTTTTATGTTGTACAAGTTCCGCTCCATGCATTTAGATGCGGAAGATAACGGTGCGCAATGGGCCTGCGAAAACGATACCCGCTGTACCCGCATCGGCCATTTTTTAAGGAAGTCCAGAATCGATGAACTTCCGCAATTTTTTAATATCCTTGCCGGTCAAATGAGTCTTGTAGGGCCCCGCCCGGAACGGCCTTATTTCTATAACGAATTTGAACAATATATCCACGGCTTTTCCCAACGGCTGAAGGTCGTTCCCGGTCTTACGGGTTTAGCCCAGGTAAACGGCGGCTATGACCTTTTACCGGAAGAAAAAATCGTGTATGATATGGAATATATCAAATCCCGGTCTTTTCTGCTGGATATCAAATGCATTATAAAAACTATTGCCGTCATCTTCAATCATAACGGTGCAAGATAATATGGAACAAAAAAATATCTTAATTGTGAGTCCGTTTTTTTTTGATTATCATAACCGTATCAAACGGGCTTTGGAAGACCGCGGTGCCTGTGTTGATGTAGTGGACGAGCAGCCCTCTCACAGTGTGTTCGCCCGAATTATGATGCGGTTGGATATTCCGATTTATCACAGTATTACGCGTCGTTACTTCCGGGATGTTTTTTCCTCCTTAAAAAAAGATTATGACTATATTCTTTTTATCAAATGTGAAGCGCCTACTGTAGAAGTACTGCAGGAATTTAAAAAGCGCTTTCCTTTTGCAAAAAAAATTCTCTATTTATGGGATTCTGTAGCTAACATCAAAAGCATCCATAAAAAATTCGGCTATTTCGATAAAATCTTTTCCTTTGATAAAGACGATGTAAAAAGGTACAAGTTCTTGGACTATGCTTACTGGGGATATACGAAGGAATTTGAAGTAGAAAGTAACGCCATTCCAAAATACGATCTGGCATTTATCGGCACGCTGCATTCCGTACGTCCGGCAGTCCTTTCACAAATTGAAAAGCAATGCCGCCATTTAGGCCTTACGTTTTATCAATTTTTATATATTCCCCATCCTATTGTGTTTCTATATAACAAACTAACCAACAAAAATTTCAAAGGGGTAAAATACGCACAGCTGCATCGAAAACCGCTTTCTACGGAAGAAACGATACGGATCTATAAAGATTCAAAAGCCGTACTGGAGATCGAAAACAGCCGGCAGAGCGGCGCCACTACCCGATTGGGCGAAATGCTTGGTATGCAAAAAAAAATCGTTACTACCTTTAACTGCAAGGGAGAGGATTACTATCGGAAAGAAAATCAGCTGGTGATTGATTGTAAAAACGCCGTACTGAATCAGGAATTCTTCAATACCCCCTATGTACCGCTGCCCGAAGCCATTCGAAAAAAATATTCATTTGATGCGTTTATCGATACGCTGTTTAAGCAATAAATCAGTTTTAATCTTCAAACAATATAGCGTCCATTTTTTGATGCTATATTTTTCATTTTGGTTTTCAGACGATCTGAATCAAACAACCGAAAAAAATAGATATATAAAGAAAACAAATCAGACAAAGAGAGGTTTTATATGATGAATCTGTTAAAGGCAGCAAAAGAAAAGAAAGTATTATTGGTAGCCCATAGGGGTGTCTGCGGCGGCAACATTCCCTGCAATTCTCTGCAAGCCTTTCGCGCCGCGATCAATCAGGGTGCAGATATCGTAGAATTGGATGTTGACCGCAGTGCCGACGGCGAACTATTTATTCAACACCCCGGTATGGAACGGGTACATTTGAGAATTCCTGCTACCATCCGAAACTATAACTCGGCGGAGGTACAAGAATTCCGCCTTTCTAACTGTGATCTTGCACCTACCGAATGGAGTATCGTACGTTTAGAGGAAGCCTTAGAGTTACTGCGCGGCAAATGCATCGTAAACATCAACAAGTTTTGGGAAAATCCCGAAGCCATTGCAAAACTGGTGCGCCGTTTAAAAATGGAAGATCAGATCCTGATCAAAACAGAAAATCGACCCGAATATTTGAATGACGTGGAAACTTATGCGCCGGATATTCCTTATATGACCATCGCCAACACAGAAGACACAACTCATGAAGCAATGATGAAGCGCAGCATCAACTATGTGGGTACGGAAGTCCTCTTTGAAACCGAAGATGCTCCTGTTGCTTCGGCCGAATATTTAAACCAAATGCATCATGATGGTAAAATCGTTTGGTCCAATGCCATCGTTTATAATTATCGTGCCGTTCTTTCTGCCCATCATAATGATGATATCTCCCTTACTGAAGATCCCGCAAAAGGCTGGGGATGGCTGGCCGATCATGGCTTTGATTTGATTCAAACTGACTTTTTATTTCCCTGCAAACATTTTTTAGAAACCACCGGACGCCGAACTGTTGGTTAAAAAACAGCCCTTGCCGATCTTTCTATCAGCAAGGGCTTTACCTTTATTTGTTGCCCGTAGAGCCAAACCCTCCAAAGCCTCTTTCTGTATCCTCAAGTTCTTGTACCTCTTCAAATTTCACCGTAATATACGGTGCAATGATCAGCTGTGCAATCCTCTCTCCCGGCTCTATCGTTTGCGCCTGCTTTCCATGGTTATGCATTGCCACGATAATTTCGCCTCGGTAATCGCAATCGATAACCCCTACCTTATTGGCCGGCGCAAGATCCCGCTTGCAGGCCATACCGCTGCGGGCATAGACCAACCCCATACAGCCCAAGGGCAGTTCTACAGCAAGTCCTGTATGAATAAAACTGGTTTGACCAGCCTCTATGGTCAATGCCTCGTCTAAAAGTGCATACAAATCCGCACCGGCGGCAAAAGCAGAACCATATTCAGGAAGTTTTGCTCTGTCATCAAGTTTTTTTATATTTACTTTCATCTTCAAGTCCTTTCCATAAAACAATATCTTTTAAGGCAAAAGAAGCTCTCAGATCGATAATCCGCTGGTTTTCAGAACCGCGAAAACGAATCGAAAGATTCTTTTTTTCCTCTATAAACTCACCATCCACCAAAATATCCAGCAGGAAGAGCATCTCATCGGTAACCTCACACCGCGCACGGCTGGGAGCAAGCAATTCTTTATCCAGTAAAAATCCCGTATAGCACCAGATATCCTTCTGCGGATACTGTGCCTTTACCTTTTTTAAAAACGGCACCAGGCGCCGCTGATTCACCGGCTCAAAAGGCTCCCCGCCTAAAAGCGAAAGTCCCCGAATATAGTCCGGCGCTAACGCCTGAAGAATCTCTTCCTCTTCTTTTTCCGTAAATTCCTTTCCATAGTCAAAGGCCCAAGCTTCCTCATTAAAGCAGCCTTTGCAACGATGGGTACATCCGCTTACAAAAAGACTGACGCGTACACCGATGCCATTGGCAACGTCAAATTTTTTTATATCCGCATAATTCATATTACAGATGCAGCACTCTGGCTTTGATCTCCTTTGTTTTGCCTACATTCCAGAAATTTTCGCCCAAATAGCCGCAGGTACGGCGCGTTACATTCATTTTTGCATGATCCTTATTGTGGCAATTGGGACATTCCCATTCATTCTCATCGTTAATGATAATCTCGCCGTCAAACCCGCACACATGGCAATAATCACTTTTGGTATTGAATTCCGCATACTGGATGTTATCAT
>URTC01000063.1 GCA_900550765.1 uncultured Clostridia bacterium
ACTGGAAATGGTTATTTTAAACGGGGAACTTAACGGCGAAACCATTACCGTTACCGAGGAGACGCTGGAGCAATGCACCTCCAAAAAATCCCTGCTTTACGATAAAAAAGGTGAAGAACACTACAATATTATTTCAGCCCTGCATAAATCGATGCGGAATTCTGACCCGGATGCCGCCGTCTATTGGCTGGCGCGCATGTTAGAGGCCGGTGAAGACCCGCTTTACGTGGCACGGCGTGTCATCCGCTTTGCCAGCGAGGACATCGGCCTGGCAGATCCCCGCGCGTTAGAGCTGGCCGTAGCCGCCTACCAGGCCTGCCACTTTAACGGAATGCCGGAGTGTACCGTCAACTTGGCCGAGGCGGTGATTTACATGGCCATGGCGCCTAAATCCAACGCGATTGACAGGGCTTATTTTATGGCCAAACAGGACGCGCTTACCCAGCTTTCTGAGCCGGTGCCGCTGGCCATCCGCAATGCCGTAACTCCGCTGATGAAAGATTTAAGCTACGGCAAGGGCTATCAGTTTGCCCATGACTCCGCCGATAAGCTCACTACCCTGCAGTGCCTGCCGGATTCCCTTTTAGAGCGGGAATATTACCGCCCTACCACCCAGGGCCTGGAAGAACGCTTTAAAACGCGTTTGGAGCAAATTAAAACCTGGAAAAAGGAGCATTAAAAGAAGGATATGAAGCTATACGCAAAGCAGATGAATGACTGGAATTGCTATGCCTATTATGCGGAAGATGTGGATGAAAAATACTGGCACTATTTTAAAGACGGTTGCTGGTGGCAGCTTGGAAGCTCCTTTATAAAAACGTATGACAATGTTGCAGATTTTCAATTCTGTGCAGATAATTTTACAAAAAACGGCGAAATATTTATCAAGCAGTGCCTGAAAATCATCGACGCCCCCTGGAAAAAAGCCCTTGATTTATTTATGGAAAAAATAAAGGAGGCCAACGTACCCTGGTATATTCACGGCAGTGCCGCTATGGCTTTGTGGGATATCGATGTTAAACCGCGCAACTTAGATTTCATCATCCCAAACGCCTCCGATTTTGATAAAGTACGGGCTGTTTTTTACAAATTTGCAATCCTCCCCATCCAGCGCTGTGACAATTGGATTATGAGCGGCGGCGGCGATATTTTTTTAGAGGCGCCCATCTCTATTTATTTTAACAATAAAGAACTTGAACCCTTTGATATGAATACACTGCATAAAATAAACTATAACGGCACAGAAATATATATTTCTACCCTAAACATGTTAAAACAAGACAATACGTTTTATGGGCGGCCGGATAGAGTGAAATTGATTGAAGAAAAAATCAAACAAAATTTATATTCTGCAACATTTTAACTACCAGGATATCGGCAAAGCAGTCTGTCTATTGTTTTCATTCTTTTGTCTTGTAAAAAGTAGAAATTTTTATGAAATACGCAAAAAATCGTCTCTTACTTGTTGACGGCAGCAATTTATTATTTCAAATGTTTTTCGGTATGCCCGCAAGGATTTTCAACGCACAGGGCAAACCCATACAGGGAACGCTTGGTTTTACAGGCGCTTTACTGAAAATCCTCCGGCAAACACAACCGACGCATGTTGCCGTATTTTTTGACAGCCAACAGAAAAATCCCCGTACGATTCTCTCCGCTGATTATAAAGCCAACCGGATCGATTACAGCCAAGCAGAGGAAAACCCTTTTTCACAGCTAAACGATATCTATGCCGCCCTTGATTTTTTAGGCATTTCATACACTGAGGCCGCCGGCTGTGAAGCCGATGACCTAATTGCCAGCTACGTCGCCGCCCTGAATCAAACGGAATGTATCATCTCTTCCCTGGACAGTGACTTTTTTCAGCTTATAACAAAAACAGTATCCGTTCTTCGGTACCGCGGAAAAAACACCGTTCTCTGCACACCCGAATATATAACGCAAAAATTCGGCATTTCAGCGAAACAGTATGTAGATTTTAAAGCTCTTACCGGCGATGTTTCTGACAATATAAAAGGAGCCGATAAAATCGGCCCCAAAACGGCGGCGCGTCTGCTGCATGAATTCGGGACGCTGGAAAATCTTCTGCTCCATGCAGAAAAAATCAAGCAAACGGCCATAAAAACTTCTGTTTTAAAAAATACCGAACGATTAAAAATAAATTACAAGCTCATCCAATTAAACGATTCCATTCCCCTTCCTTTTCCGCTCAGCACACTCGCCTATAAGGATGCCGGATATACCACAACAGAGGTTTTAAAGGGAATCGGCTTAAAAGAATAAATTTTTGCAAAATAAAACAGGATGCCAAAACGCATCCTGTTTTATCGTTTTATTTTTTCTCGTTATAAATTCGCATTTCAAAGATTCTGGCGGCCTTGTCTCCATGCGTCTTTTTCACGGTGACCCGTACTTTACTTGCTAAAATGGGTGCAAAAGTATGGATCCTTCTGCGCTGGAAATTATCCTGCACGCAAGCTACCGTTTTCCACGTCTTTCCCTCCAATACGGCAATTTCATAATCACTTACACATGGGAAGGGGCGCTTATCGTACGAAGTGCTGTTATTCATATCCAAATTCGTATCAAACGCCAAATAAACGCAGGAAATCGTCTCCGGCTGCTCCAGCGTTGCCTCCAACCACTGCGGAAGCGCCAGGCGCATATCCGAAGCCCACATATTGGGGTTTTCCCCTACAATGCGGTTCACACCGCTGACAACCTGCTGTGGCGCGTAGCGCTGTTTCAGTTCATCTGCACCGGGCGTTGTCAGCGAGGGCTGTAAATAGAATGCCTGGCAGCGCGCTTCGTCTTTCTGATACTGCCCGCCGCTCATACGGTAAGTTGCAAAACGTCCGTAGGGATCCGCGGGCATATAGCCCCAAAACAAATTTTCAACCGCCGGCAGTACCACCCAAAGATAGCGCATATTCCAATGCTTTCTCAAATCGAGCTTTATCCATTTTACCGCACCGAACGGAGATTCGTTATATTGGTTCACACCGCCGGGGAACGGGAAAATTTCACCAAACACCACTTGTTGTGTAATTTGGCCGCAATCCGTCAAATCAACCGGATCATCCGTATCCGAACCTTTTAGTGCAATTGTCAGTGTATACTCCGTTTTTGGCTTATAGCCGGCAACGGCAAGCCAAATGCAGTCCGGCTTCTCGTAAAGGCCGCGCTCAACACACAGCATGCGGGGAGATTTCTCCTCTATAACCTCGGTCAGGTTTGCGTCCCTTTTACCGAATTCCCGGCACGCATTCACGCTGGAAGCGCTGAATTTCGCCCGGCGCGCCAAATCCAGTGCGTCCTGATTCGTTATGCCCGGAATATACAAATCATGTTTATTCAATAATTGCTGCAGCTGTCCAATGGCCTGCTGCCCCAGCTGCCGTGGCGTAAGTGCCTGCTGCACGCACAGGGCGGCGGCAGTTCCGGCCGCTTCCCCTAAAACAGCAAGCGTGCCCTGTACCCGAATCGTACCGTGCGCAATATGCGTAACACTGATATTCCGGCCCGCAAACAGCAAATTGCGGATGTTTTTGGAATAAATACAGCGGTACGGAATGGGATACGTATCAATGCAGCGGGAAACCTCATACGGGCTTTCCTTGCCGAACATGCCGGCGTGGTTATGCACGTCAATCGGCCAGCCGCCGTACGCAATTTTATCCTCAAAATCCTTTGCCTGCTCCACATCGTTCTGCGTCAGGATATAATCACCCATAATGCGGTTGCTTTCACGCTTGGCAAGAGTTGTGGAAACGATTTTTAACGCATAATTTTCCGCCCGTTCCTTCAGCCACCAACCGTTTTTTATATAATCCCAAACACCCAGCACAATACGGATAATCTCATCCCTGGCCTTTTCGGGATGGGTAAACTCATCGATATCGCCATGATGCTCGTGTTACCAGGTTCCCCCGGTAAAGTCATAATCACGGCTGCTGGCAACGGGCCGGGAATAATCCTCCTCCGTCGGAAAACGATAAGCCCATGCCGGCGGCGTATAGGGCGCGGGTTTGCCGGTATCGGCGGCGCGGTACAAAAACGCCTCGCCGAAGTTCACCCCGCTCATCAAATTGCCATCGGCCTCCGGCGGTGCAAATTCTTCATTAAATTCCGCCCTCGCTTCCCGGCCGCGGCGCATCTGTGCACCTGCAAAATAGGCCAGCCAGCTATCCCCCGAGCAATCCAAGAACATTTTCGCATGATAAAGGAACTGCTGCCCGGTAAGCGCGTCCAGTACCTTTACACCCTCTATCGTCTGTTCATCCTGCATCAGGGCGCCCTCAACAACGGAATACGGGCGATACGTCAGATTCGGTTCCGCCTGGAACATTTTCAACAACGTTTTGCTGTTGGAAAGGCCATAATAAGCACTGTTTCTGGCCAGCTCTTCCACCAGGCCCGTTTCACGGATATTAGCCTGAAAGGTAGCGCCGTTTACCGGCACGCCGAGAAGCGCATTGCCGCCGGGCGCCTCACGGTCATCCAGCAGCAGCACCTTCACTCCCTGCCTTGCCGCGGCAATCGCCGCCAAACAGCCGGCAATGCCTGCGCCGGCAACAATTACCTCATATGTACCGGCCTCCTGCGGCTCGGTTGAAACACCGGTAACCTGCTGCTTTAAAAGGCGGATCTGTTCCACGTCTGCCGGAGGCACAAAATCCAAGTCGGTTGTAAAAAACAGCGCGGCCACCCGGCCGTAATAACCGGTATCGTCTATCAGCCGAACGGTATTTTCCCCTGCGGGAAGCTCCCAATCCCCGGCAGCCTGCCAATCCCATTCCTCACACTTATTCTGTCCTAAAACGGCGCTTTTCTCCGCACCGATTTCCAAATGAAAACCACCCGGCGAATATTCCGGCAGCCAATCGCGCGTTCTGACCCAAGCCCGGTATTTGCCGGCTTTCGGTACCTGAAATTTTACTTCTGCCGCCTCTACCGGGGTTCCGATGCCCGCAGCCAGCAGATAGGGCATGCCCATCGTAGTGATAAATTGATATTCCCTTTTCCATCCGCCCAACTGTTCAAAATCTCTGGCGTCTATAAAGATTGCGTCCATTCTTCATCACTTCCTGTTTTCCATACTGCAGCGCTTTTGGTAAGCACTTGTTTTATTATAGAAAAAGACAAAAGGAAAGTCAAGATATAAATTCCTTTTTTCTCGCAGCTTTCTGCACTTTCCATAGAATCAGCTGCGTTTTATAAAAAAGCCCGCCTTTTCGGGCGTTGTTCGTAAGCCAGTAAATATGGCAAAAGACGTGACGCCCTTTGCCATAAGCGGAACAGCCGCAAAGCGGTGCAAGAGCTGCAGTCCATTGTGTTCGGAATGCCGTAACATAAAACACCCCGATTGGAGACTTTGCCTCGCAGAGCGCACATATGGGATTCCCCCGTATAGACGTGCGCCCTTGTATCTGTTAGGCAAACTGGGATTTACACTTATGGATGTATCTTATTTTTAATGCGCAGACATGCTTCTGTATGCATAATCCAATGTCTTGAAAATGGCATTTGAATTAGTCCACCAATGTCTTTATTGCACCAATAATCAATCAACCAAATAGCGTTTTCATCTGTGCTGACAACTTTCAACGATTTT
Organism: uncultured Clostridia bacterium; assembly: GCA_900550765.1. Lineage (GTDB taxonomy): Bacteria > Bacillota > Clostridia > Christensenellales > QALW01 > UMGS1322. Next base: position 5,615 of record URTC01000063.1, read on the forward strand.
AAACATTCTTTTCTTTCTCCCGATATTTTCCGAGTCAATTCGCCATAAGATAAACTTTTGATTATCTTCTCGGTGCTGTCTTTTACTTCAAAAATATAGGAATAAAGCTCCTGCAAATTAAGTTGTCCGGAAAAGTCTGTAATCTGTTGTTTTACAAGTTCATTTCCCGTTGTGATGATAGGCGAATTGATACGCTCCTGATAATTGTCCGCAAAAAATACCTGCTCATCTTCGTTTATCAATGTATGCGCAACGATATCTTCTATACGGAAAATATGCCAGATTGAATAAGAAATCTTTTTACTATAATAACCTTTTGCGTATATAAAAGGAATTGCATAAAAATAATCCCTGCGTAATTCATCCTTAAATGATATTAAGACTTCCATCAGCCGATTTCGCAAATCAAATAAAGTACCAATTCCCTCTTCATAAGTGTCCTTCTTTTTGATCTGCGCTTGTATTGTTTTATTAAGTTTGGACCATTCCTTATTCATAATCAATCACCTCGCAAAATCAAAATTTGTAGGTCTGTTCGGTTCCATATTATCATATAACAGGATAAAATACAAGAACAGCCACAGCAGCGCAAACTACTGTGACTGTTAACTGTCTTATGATCACCGCACATTCAAGCGGGCTTTTTCTTACTGTTCTTCTTTTTCTTCCTTCTCTTCTTTGGGCAAAAGCGCTTTGCGCGAAAGATTGATCCTTCCCTTATCGTCAATCTCGATTACACGTACCATGATCTTATCTCCCACATCAACAACATCGGTTACCTTTTTCACAAACTTGTTATCCAGCTCACCGATACGCACAAGGCCTTCCTTGCCCGGAAGCAGTTCTACAAAGGCACCGAAATCCATGATGCGTACAACCGTACCGAAATAGGTTTCGCCTACTTCAATTTCCTTTACGATATCGTCAATCATCTTCTTGGCCGCATCGCCCGAAGCCTGATCCACCGCATAGATCACAACGGTTCCGTCGTCGTCAATATCAATCTTTACGCCGGTTTCAGCAATAATGCCGTTAATAACCTTGCCGCCGGTACCGATAACCTCCCGGATCTTGTCCACATCAATTTTAAAGGTAAGCGTTTTGGGCGCATAGGGTGAAAGCTCCGCCCGGGGACTGTCGAGTGTTTCCATCATCTTGCCCATAATGTGCATTCTGGCCGCATGGGCTTTTTCCAGCGCCTGCTCTAAGATAGCCCGGTCAATTCCCTTAATTTTGATATCCATCTGAATCGCCGTAATGCCATTCTTGGTACCGGCAACTTTAAAGTCCATATCACCCAAAAAGTCTTCCAGACCCTGGATATCGGTAAGCACCGCCACTTTATCGGAACCCTCGCGGCTGTCCTTAATCAAGCCCATAGCCGCACCGGCCACCGGCGCTTTAATCGGCACGCCCGCATCCATCAAGGAAAGCGTTGAACCGCAAACACTGGCCATAGACGTAGAGCCATTGGACGAAACGATCTCCGATACCACGCGGATAGCGTAGGGGAAATCCTCTTCGGCCGGAATAACAGGCTCCAGTGCACGTTCTGCCAAGGCACCATGGCCGATCTCGCGGCGGCCGGGCGCCCGCATGGGCCGGGGTTCACCGGTAGCGTAGCCGGGCATATTATACTGATGCATATACCGCTTGCCGGTTTCGCCGTCAATGCCGTCCAGCTCCTGCGTATCGCTTAAAGGACCTAAGGTAGTAATCGTCATCGCCTGAGACTGACCGCGGGTAAATACCGCCGAGCCATGCGTGCGCGGAAGGATTCCCGCCTCACACCAAATGGGACGGACCTCGTCCACCGTACGGCCGTCGGGACGAACACCGTGGTCCAAAATTTTATTGCGCATCACTTCTTTTTTGATATAATACAGAGCATCGGAAATATACCGTTTAGAATCCGGGAAAATCTCGGCAAAATGCTCCTGTACCTCTTCTTCTGCCTGCTCCTCGCGGATTTCGCGTTCTTTGCGGTCAAAAGTATCCATCACCCAAACAATCTTGTCATAGGCATATTCCCTTACGGCACTGTCGATCTCTTCCGGCACATGGTACAGCTCCATTTCAAGCTTGTCCTTGCCGATTTCCTTTTGAATCTCTTCCTGCCAGGCTACCAGCTTTTTGATCTCCTCATGGGCAACCATAATGCCTTCCAGCATTTCCGCTTCGGAAACCTCTTTAGCACCGGCTTCTACCATCATAACTGCGTCTTTTGTGCCGGAAACGGTCAAATGCAGACGGGATACCTTGCGCTGCTCGGCATTGGGATTCAAAATATACTCCCCGTCAATCAAGCCTACGGTAACCGAACCCGTGGGGCCGGCAAAAGGAATATCCGAAATCGTCAGGGCAAAGGAAGAACCGATCATCGCCAAAACATCCGGCATATTATCTAAATCAATCGAAAGACAGGTAGCATCAATCTGCACATCATTAAAAAGCCCCTTGGGGAACAGCGGCCGAATCGGCCGGTCAATCAAACGAGAGGTCAAAATTGCCTTTTCACTGGCTCTGCCCTCGCGCCGAATATATCCGCCGGGGATTTTACCCGCCGCATATTGCTTTTCTTCAAACTCCACACTCAGGGGGAAAAAGTCCATTCCCTCCCTGGGCTGTTTGGACATCGTTGCCGATACCATCACAACCGTATCGCCGCAACGCACTACACACGAACCGTTCGCCTGCTCGGCATATTCGCCCGTCTCTACGATGACTTTTCTTCCGCCCACTTCTGTTTCAAATTGTCTGTAATTGTTCTTCATTCTATACTCCTT
>URTC01000064.1 GCA_900550765.1 uncultured Clostridia bacterium
CCCGCCGTCGGAAGTACCTTCACCTTCACAGGCGGCGAACACGCCGGTAGGGCTTACCTCTACTACAGCGCCGGCAGCATCACCTGCGGGAGATGGAAATACGGATCAAGAGAATGGAAATACGGCTACGATCATTATTGTATGCGTGGTTGCGGCGGTAGTAGTTGCCGCGGTGATCATCGGGATTGTGACTGTGAAAAAGAAAAAGAGCGAAGACACTTCAGCCGAAGAACCGCAGGACGAAAATAAAAACGAATAACTGGAAAATCCCGCATTTATGCGGGATTTTTTTTATAATGTAAGGTGATTTTTGCAGTCTGTATTGGAAGGAAGGTCCCCTCCCTGTTTTGGAAAAACTTCAAAGATACATATGAAGTAAAAAATAGCCATAAAAATATTGACTTTTTGTTAAGGCGTTGTATAATATAAAAAGCGAACTCAAATAAAGGAGATGTATTGCAATGAAAAAATGTGGATTCATAGTACTTGCGCTTGCATTGGCTTTTTGCGTACTGACGCTGGGCGTCAGCGCACAGGCAGAAAACAAGCTGACGGCAACCTGGCAAAAGGGGTTTACCAGTGCGGTAGAGGTAAAAACCGATACAGATGGTACCAGCTATGTTTCGGCAACGGGCATTGAAGACGCCTGGTATTCTCCCTTTATTAATGTTTACGATGCGGTAAAGGCCGTTGTCGGCGATGAAGAGGAAGCGGAAGTCATGTTCGCTTTTGAAATGCGTGTAAAGTATAAGGATGAAGGGGATGCCGGAACACCTATAACGGCTCGTGTTATCATTCGTCCCAGTGGAATGGCCGAAAGTATAAAAAATGAGGATCAGTTTGTGGAAACCTATGGCGAAGAAGGGATGTTTAAAAATGATGGCGGAAATGTAATGGGATATTTTGATTCCAGTATGAGCACTATTGAAACAACCGAGGAATGGACGGTATTTGAGTGCTCTCATTTGATTCCCAAGACGGATCTTAATGATGCCTACTGGACGGGATGGGATCTTTGTGTGGATATGATCAGCCAGCCGGAGCTGATTTCAGCTTTGGAGTTTAGAAATGTAGGTGTGTACAGCTATGATGATTATGAATCCATAATTCCTGAACCCACGGAGGAACCTGCTACGCCTGTGCCGCCTACTGAAAAACCTATGCCCACACAAGCGGCTAGTACGCCGGTGGGCCTTGCACCTACCGCTACTGCTACCCAGGATTCCGCAGTTGATGGAGAGCAGGACGGTGGAAATAACACCACGACGATTGTTATTGTATGTGTGGTAGCTGTGATTGTCATTGCTGCTATTGTAGTGGGTGTTGTTGTTGCAAAAAAGAAAAAGGCCGGAGAAGATACGGATGCAACCCCGGAGAATAACGACACCAAAGAATAAGAGGATTTGAGTGGCAGCCTTTGTTTTTGCAAAGGCTGCTTTGTTTTGTAAAAATGGTTAGGTATGGGAGAATTTACGGAAGAATTTTTATTGTGCCAGTTTCATGCTTTAGCGCTGGAAGGGCGCCGCGGGCAGTAGCGCTTCATCGCCTGAAAGGGGCTTTTATCAACCTGCTGTGTCGGCTTCCTAACGGAATGGCAGCAAAATTGCTGGAGGATGACGATAAGATGGATTACGGGGCAGAACTGTGCACAAGAGAGCACTGGTTATAATCTGGAAGCGGACGAAACTGTTGGTTTATGCATATGGGGAAGGCGGAAAAAGAGCGGATCCTTTGGAAAAAATTTAAAAGAAAAATCCCGGGATTTCCGGGATTTTTTGCTGGTTTTTAATTTTTACCAATCAATCTCTGTTGCGGGCGATCAGCAATAACCGAAGCAGCGTAAATAAGGTAGCAATTACACCGGCAACATAAGTCATTGCAGCAGCGCGCAGTACTGCACGCGACCCTGATTTTTCCTCTTGGCTGACATACCCGCCGGATTCCAGGCAGGTCAGTGCGCGGGACGAAGCGTTGAACTCTACCGGAAGGGTAGTCAGCTGAAAGGCCGATACGGCCAAAAACAATGCGATACCAATATTGATAATCAGTACACTGGCTGCGCCTCCGATCAGAATACCTAAAATCACGACCGGAAAAGCCAGTGCTGAACCTAAATTGGCAACGGGCAGAATGGCATTGCGCAGTTTTATGGGAAAATACTCCGTATCGTATTGGATTGCGTGCCCCACTTCATGGGCGGCAATCCCCAGCGCAGCGACACTTGTGCCGTCATAAACACCCTTGGAAAGGCGTATGACTTTAGCTTTGGGATCAAAGTGATCGGAAAGCTGCGCGCCGGGCGAAGGCTCAATACGGATATCATAAATGCCGTTAGCTTCTAAAATTTCTTTTGCGGCCTGGGCACCGGTTTTTCCGGAGGAGGACGCTACTTTAGAATATCTGTTATAGGCTGAACGTACGCCGATACTGGCAACAGAACCGACGATGAGGGCCGCAATGATCAGCAGCCACTGCAGTGCATAGTCGCTTGAAAAATAAAAGTAGGGCATAATTATCTTCTCCTTTGGATAATATATGAAAATTCGGCAAGGATATTTTCGGGAAGGATCTTCGCGGCAATCCTTGCTATGCGAATTTTTAATGTAGGGATAATAATGATTTTTTTGCGAAACATTTTTTTCAGCGCATACCGTACAGCTTTTTCAGCACTGATGGGCTTGGAGGAGGACGAGGTTCCTGCTACGGTGTTGAATTCGGTCTCCACAGAGCCGGGACAGAAGGCAGATACGGTTACGCCCGTTCCCTTGGCTTCCCTGGCAACAGACTGTGTTAGCCGCAGCACAAAAGCCTTGCTTGCATAATAGAGTGCAAAGTACGGACCCGGCATAAAGGCCGCTGCTGAGGCAACATTTAAAATATATCCATGCTTCTGCTGTAAAAATGCTTGAAAATACAGCTTTGTTAGAATGGTCAGCGCAGTAATATTGACGTTTAAAACGGAAAGATCGTCCGTTAAACAGGTTTCCTGCATTCCGCCGAACTTTCCCAGCCCTGCGTTGTTGATCAGAATATCTGCCTGGGGAAAAGCCTCAAACAAAGCCGTACAGCTTTTAGGGTCGGCAAGATCGGCACAGAAGATGTGGCAGGTGTTTTTCATTTCTGCCTGAAGGGCAGATAAGCGGGTTTTGCGTCGGGCGCAGAGTACGGTATCATAGCCCATAGCATCAAGTTCACGGGCAAATGCACACCCCAGTCCGCTGCTGGCACCAGTTATGATTGCCAACATAGCATACCTTCATCCTTTTCTTTTTTTATTATTGTACCATATATTTGTGAAAAAATCATTATGGAATGTAAAAAATCAGCTGATTTTTTTCATGGCGTTTGCCTTTTGGCAGCAAAAGTATTATACTATAACAAAAGATTTAAGTTTTATAAGGGGGTTGTATGCAGGCGCTGACGATAGAGGCAGCGGCCAAGATCAATTGGACGCTGGATATTACGGGAACAGATGCACGGGGATATCATTTGCTGGATACCATTATGCAGAAAATTGCGCTTTTTGATACAGTGCATATCAAAAAAACAGATGGCGGTATTCGGTTAGCCTGCAGTTCTTCGGATATCCCTACAGATGAAAGAAATACAGCGTATCAGGCAGCTCAAAAATTTTTGGAACAGACGGCGCTTTCCTGCGGCTGTGAGATTTATATTGAAAAACGAATTCCCTGCGGCGCAGGTTTGGGCGGCGGAAGTGCCGATGCTGCTGCCGTGCTTTTAGGACTGAATTGCTTATTTGGCGGACCGCTCAGCCAAAGACAGTTGGAAGTATCTGCTGCCGCTGTCGGTGCGGATGTTCCCTTTTTGCTAAGAGATGGTGCCGCCCGCGCCAAAGGGATCGGAGAAAAGCTGACGCCGTTGGAGGAAATTCCGGAACAGGTATTGCTGTGTGCCATGCAACCGAAAAGACCGGCGCCTACTGCGCTTGTATATCGGCGGTATGATGCTCTCGGCGGGATAAAACGGCCCGATAACGAAGGTTTTCTTCATGCGTTAAAAAGAGGAGATCAGAGGGCGCTTTTACACTTTGGCGGAAATGTACTGCAAAAGGCGGCACAGGAAGTCAGCGGTACGATAGACGGCCTGCTGCAGAAAATGAAGGACAGCGGCGCGTTGTTTTACAGTATGACTGGAAGCGGAAGCGCGGTGTTCGGTGTGTTTGAAACTCTTTCAGAAGCACGGCGTGCAGAAAGCAATTTTGATGGCTTATGGCATTGTGAGTGCAGCACGGTAAACGGAAAAATGCAAATTAAACAGGGGGAAGAAAAATGAACTTTCTTTCAAAAACAGGGGTATTTATTGAAGATTTTCTGGGCATTCCCGGCTTTGATATCTACTGGTACGGCGTATGTATTGCAGCGGGTTTTTTGCTGGCCTTTTTGCTGGCTTCTTATAGCTGCAGGCGGCGAGGATATCGATCGGATCTGGCTGTTGATATGCTGATTGTGATATTGATCGGCGCGATGAGCGGCGCCAGGGGATATTATGTGGTTTTTGAATGGAATCGTTATTATGTGCCCGGTGATTTTCTTGCTACCTTAAAAAATATTGTGGATATCCGCAGCGGCGGTTTGGCAATATACGGCGGGATTATCGGCGGTGTCATTGCGCTGATGCTGTACTGTAGGTTTTCCAAGGAAAAATACCGGTTTTTGCAGCTGCTGGATATCTGTGCTGCACCGCTGGCATTGGGGCAGGCTATCGGACGCTGGGGGAACTTCTTTAACCAGGAAGCACATGGGGCGCTGGTGGAAAATCCTTCGCTGCAGTTTTTCCCTTATGCTGTTTATTTAGATGATCCCAAAGGATTGGATCCTGCGGGGTGGTACCAGGCAACGTTTTTTTATGAATCGGTTTGGTGTTTAGGTATTTGTATTTTTTTAACTTGGTTCTTTTTCAGGCAAAAATATCATGGACAGCTCACCTTGCTGTATTTTGCGCTTTACGGTTTTGAGCGCGGCATTGTGGAGTGGCTGCGCACCGATCAGCTGACGGTGGAGAACATACCGGTATCGGCAGTGTTAAGTATTGTACTGTGTCTTGCGGCGATTGTTATTTTAGTGGTGCTGCGGATTAAAAATTATACCACGGAAATGCCCTTGATAAGTATTGGAACAAAGAAACGGGAGACAGAAACTCCCTCCCATCCGGCAGAGCCGGAGAATTATGACGCATCCAACGCGCCGGAAAATGAGGAGAAATAATATGAGAAATCTTACGATGATGACGGATCTGTATCAGCTTACGATGATGAATGGGTTTTTGAAAAACGGTATGAAAGAGAATGTGGCCGTGTTTGACCTGTTCTTCCGCCCGCTTCAGAACAACAGTGTTTATGCCATTATGGCCGGACTGGAGCAGGCCATAGAGTATATTGAAAATCTTCATTTTGCCGAGGAGGATTTGAATTATTTACGCTCATTGAATATCTTTGATGAGGATTTTATGCGCTATTTAAAGGATTTTCACTTCTCCGGTGAAATTTACGCCGTTGAAGAGGGAACACCTGTGTTTCCGCGGGAGCCGCTCATTCGTGTAAAGGCGCCGATTATGGAGGCGCAGCTGATAGAAACAGCTTTGCTGAATATTATTAACCATCAAACGCTGATTGCTACGAAAGCCAGCAAGGTGACTACTGCAGCTGAGGGGGCAACGGTTTTGGAATTTGGCTTGCGCCGTGCACAGGGGCCGGATGCGGGCATTTACGGCGCAAGAGCCGCTATGATCGGCGGCTGCGCGGGTACCAGCAATGTGCTGACCGGTCAGATGTTCGATGTACCGATTGGCGGGACCCATGCGCATAGCTGGGTCATGTCCTTTCCGGATGAACTTTCAGCTTTCCGGGCTTATGCGGAGATGTATCCCAGCGGATGTCTGCTGCTGGTGGACACTTATAATACGCTGAAAAGCGGTGTACCCAACGCGATTACGGTATTTAAAGAGCTTCGGGCTAAAGGCTATGAACCGACCGGTATTCGGTTGGATTCGGGAGATTTGGCTTACTTAAGTAAGCGTGCCAGAAAAATGCTGGATGAGGCGGGCTTTGAAAATGCAAAAATCTTTGCCTCGGGAGATCTGGATGAAAATGTAATATGGGATTTGAAAATGCAGGGAGCCAAGCTTGATGTTTATGGCGTAGGTACAAAGCTGATCACCAGTGATGATCTTCCGGCGCTGGGCGGAGTGTATAAGCTGGCGGCGGAAGTCGTGAACGGAAAAATGATTCCGAAGATCAAAATAAGCGAAAATGCCGTAAAGGTGACAAACCCCGGTTATAAACAGGTTTGGCGGATATACGGCAAGGCGGATGGCAAAGCTATTGCCGATTTAATTACGCTGGATGAAGAAAAAATCGATACCGGAGCGCCGCTTACTATTTTTGATCCCGTGGATACCTGGAAGAAGATGACGATTACGGATTTTACCGTAAAGCCGTTGCTGGTACCTGTGTTCAAAGAGGGAAAAAAGGTATACGATTCTCCTTCGCTGAAAGAAATACAAAAGAATTATTTTGCCCAAATGGATACGTTCTGGGATGAATATAAACGGCTTACCCGGCCCCATGTCTATAAAGTAGATCTTTCAGATAAACTGTATCAGTTAAAACAGCAGCTGCTTGAGGAAGCCGGCGCGGAGAGGAAATAGAAGATGGAATTTAAATCAAGGCTTGGAAAATATAAAGCAAAAGAAGTAGATGCTTTTATAGCACAGCTGAAAAAGAGTTATGAGGAAAAAATAGAAGCTTTGCAGGCACAGATAGCGGAGCAGCAGACGCAGTGCACGCAACTGAAGGAAAAGATCGCGTCCTTTGAGGAAAAGGAAAGTGTTATTGCCAAAGTGATGTTGGAAGCCACCGTTCATGCCAAGGAGATTGAAGAAGATTACCGTCAAAGAGCCCAGGAAAGCGATATGGCCTGCCAGCGGCTGCACGATGAATGGGTAACGGGAATGCAGTCTGCCGCGGCCAATTTGAATAAGCTGCGCGCAGAGGCTAAGGATATGTTGGCAAAAATTGATGAGCAGTTCGCGGGACTGTGCGCCTGGGCAGATAACCGGCTGGAGGCCCTAGAGAGCGCCCAGCTTCCCAGTGCAAAAGAAGATTCCCTGGCCGAAGAGATTGCCAAGGGCGCCGGAGCGGATCTGGGGGAGCTTTGCCGTGAAATGGGGCTCTCCGGGGAGGAAAAAGAAAAGGACGGCGGTGCTTTGGATGACCAAAAACAGTAAAAAGACCGCAGCACTGATCGGCGGTGTTGCCACGGTGTGCCTGATTGCTCTGCTTTCTGCTGTTTGGTATTTTTCTACGCGTTTTGCCCCTTCGAGTACCGGCGAACACATTATCGCCAATCAATTGGAAGAAAAGATTTCGTTTGTACCGTATTTTAAAGATGGAAATATTTATATGCTGCAAAACGGAAAGACTATTCTTGCCGCGGAAAATGTATATGATCCTGCGGCGGAGGATCCGATCTATACTGCGGATTATGCTATTGACGCTGCTTCGGGTAAAATGCTGTATGTAGCAGAAGGTGTGCTGTATCTTTTTACCGGGGAAGAAACTTTGGTGCTGGGCAGCGGTGTCAGTTCCTGGCGCACAGTTGCAGGCATGGATGCGGTCGCGTTTACTACTGCTATGAGCGGCAGCAGTACTTTGGGAATTTTGTATTTATATTATGACGGCATTACGGTACCGTTGGATACCGGGGTCGTATCCAATACGATTCGTTTTTCTCAGAACGGACAGTATTTGTTTGCTGAAAAGCCTAACACATATCCCCAGATCCGTTCTCGGTTGATTTGTTATGAAACACAAACGGGCACATCCGTTGTTGCAGATGAGGACTGCGCGCCGGTAATGTGGGTATCAAACTCCGGTTCTACAGTGATTACCGGGGAATCCTTTGATGATACGCTTTACAGCTACCGGATATTTGCGCAGAATTTTAAAAAAAATAAAACCTTTGAAAATGTGTACTATCCCTCGGTCACGGATGATCAGAGTGTAGCGTACTTGCTGTGCAACTATGATTTAACTGCAAAAAGCGGGGACTTGGTAGCTGTGGATCTGGAGACTTTGCGCAGTAAAAAACTTGCGGAGAATGTCAGCTTTTTTAACAGTGATGCAGTAACGGATCCGTCCAAGGGGGTTGTATACAGTGTATGTGATTCTCAGGAGGAAGGATTATATAGCATTTATTATTGCGATATTCAGGGCCGCTCGACTCGGTTGGTACGCAATACCGATGAAGATACGCTCTATAATGTAGCGATTAACAGCGAAAAACAT